>JAFQIK010000025.1 GCA_017397545.1 Clostridia bacterium | reverse complement strand
TTGTAGGGGCGACCATTGGTCGTCCGAGCTTCGAAGAACGGGCGATTAAAAAAATTGCCCCTACATCTTGGGATAATTCCTTTGATGCATTTCGGGTCGCTGTGGGCAGCGACCCCTACAGATTTAAAAATGAATTCATCCATACAAATTACAATTTATTTTTTAGAAATTTCAGGAAATTTTAAGTTAGGTATTGTATTATAAATTTAATTTGGGTTATTATTATATTATTAAATATTAATTTACTTAGGAGGTAATTTAAATGAGTGATAATGAAAATTTTTACAGTAAATTTAATACAGATTCGCCAAAAAAACATAATTTTAAGTCTAATATATTTGTACCTTTTATTTCTGGTGTTTTAGGAGCTTCTTTAGTTATAGGTTTAACTTTTGGTGTTCCTAATATTAGAAAAACTCTAATACCTAATACCGAATCTACTAATTCAGATGAAATTTCTAATTCTCGGAACAGTTGATTTTGTATCTCTTAATAATTATTCAGATACAGCAACTTTTGCAGCAAATAAAGTGCTTCCTTCTATAGTAGGAATTACTGTTGAATATACAGTAACTTCTAACTTTATCCAAGGAATGTCTGGGCTTGCTTCGGCTGAGGGTTCTGGAATTATTATGAGTGCAGATGGCTACATTTTAACTAATAATCATATAATAAATTCTGCCGATTCTTCTGTATATTATGAAGTATCTGAAGCAACAAAAGTATATGTATATTTGTATAATGATGAAACTCCTTATGAAGCACAGATAATTGGAACAGATGAAGAGACTGATTTAGCTGTTATAAAAATTGAAAAAGAAGGACTAACTACTGCAGAACTAGCTGATTCTTCTGCAATTAAAATTGGAGAATTTGCAATGGCTGTTGGTAACCCTTTGGGAATGGAAAGCAGTGTTACTTCTGGAATAATAAGTGCAGTTGATAGAGTAGTTGATAGTGAAGCTGGAAATACTTTTACATTAATTCAAACAGATGCTGCAATTAACTCTGGTAATAGTGGTGGGGCATTAGTTAATTCTGAAGGAAAAGTAATAGGAATAAACACTTTAAAACTGTCTGGTACTGGAATTGAAGGAATGGGATTTGCAATACCTATAAATGACACTTTAAATATTTATAAAGATTTAATAGAACATGGAAAAGTTTTGAGACCATATATTGGAATAGCTGGTATAGACTTAGATGAGAGAACTGCTGAATATTATAAATTACCTCTTGGTATATATGTAAAACAAATTCAATCTGGTAGTCCTGCTTCTTCTTCTGAAATAAAAATAGGTGATATAATTACTGCAATTAATAGTACAGAAGTTACTACTATGGATGAATTAAATACTATTAAAAACAAAAAAAATATAGGTGATAAAGTTATCTTAGATATATACAGAAATAATGAAACTAAAAAAGTAGAAATTACTTTAGGTGAAGAACCTTAGATATAATCAAACGAAAGGTAAAAACCCTAATTTATCCATTCTTTTGATAAATTAGGGTTTTTACCTTTCGTTTTTCTTTATCTTCTAAAATATTACTAAATCCATCTCACTTGTATATTCATTATTTCCATAAGCATATACAAGATATAAATAATTATTTTTTCCTAAAAAGAAATTAGGAGTATTGTCTATTTGATAAATTTCAGAATTTTCCTCTCTTAAATATACATTATATCCTTGCTCAGTTATATTTTTCATTTGACTATTTACTTTTTTTATTTCTTCTTGCACTTCTTTTTGCATATCATCTTTATTTAAATTTTTGTAAGCTATAATATCTTCTATATCTAATAATTTATCATTTTCTATATCATAATTATATGTTTGAACAATTCTTCTTTGAGCATTTGTTCCATTTTTATATTTGCACATTATTACTAATGAAATAATGTTATTATTTACATATGCAACATAGTCTAAATTATAAGTTGCATACACAGAAACATTTTTTGCTATTTTTAAAATTTCTTTTGCAAATATATCATATATTTCATTGTTTATTTTTTGAGTAACTTCAGTTTCAACTTTAAATGCAGGTATTTTTGCTTTAACACTATAATTTTCTTCCTTTTCATCTAATATATCGTATTTGCAATATAATATTTCTTCATAGTTTATATTGATTTTTGCAGTTGCTTCTTTATTTATTGTATTTGTAAATATATCTTGAAAATTATCTTTTAACTCTTCGTAATTGTTTTCTTTATTTTCTACTACAGAGCTACCTTTATTTGTAATTTGAGCATATACGCCAACTGCAATAGCTATACTACAAATTAATATTATCGTGCATATCATTATTACTATTTTATTTTTTTCAAAAATTTTTTTTAATTTTAACATTACTGTCTCCTTTTATCTTTGAATATTATATCATTAACTTTTTATTTATTCAACGTTTTCTTGACTATCAGCCGAATTTAATGTATTATATTATAATAGTTATACTTATATTAGAAAGCAGGAGATACATATGTTATGTTCAATTTGCCATAAAAATATGGCTGTGATTTTTACTAAAAAAATAGATGGTGATAAAAGCTCTATGGAAGGGCTTTGTTATAATTGTGCAAAAGAAAAAGGAATTAATCCTTTGGAAGTACTTGCAAAACAAGCAAATCTTTCTGAAGAAGAATTAAATGATATATCAAAACAATTTGAAAATATTTTTGATGATATTTCAGAAAATCTTAACATAGATGAATTAGGGGATGAAGAAATGCAAGGAAACGGCATTCCTTTAGGTTCTATATTTTCAAACATGTTTGGTAGCAAAGAACAATATGATAAACAAGATGATAATTTTAATGGTAAAAAGAGAGTAAAAACCGAAAAAAAACCAAAAGAAAAAAAGAAAAGTTTTTTAGATATTTATGGAACTAATTTAACAAATAAAGCTAGAAAAAATGAACTAGATATAGTAATTGGTCGTGACAAAGAAATAGAAAGAGTTATTCAAATTTTAAATAGACGTTCTAAAAATAATCCTTGTTTAATAGGTGAACCTGGTGTTCGGAAAAACAGCAATTGCTCAAGGTTTAGCAATTAAAATTGCAGAAAAACAAGTACCTGCAAAATTATTAAATAAAGAAGTTTATTTACTTGATATGACAGCAGTTATTGCTGGAACTCAGTTTAGAGGTCAATTTGAAGGTAGAATGAAAGCTTTAATAGATGAATGCAAACAAGCTGGTAATATAATTTTAGTTATTGATGAAATTCATAATATTATAGGAGCTGGTGATGCTGAACATTCAATGAATGCAGCAAATATCTTAAAACCTTCACTTTCAAATGGAGAAATTCAATTAATTGGTACTACCACTTTAAAAGAGTATAGAAAATACATTGAAAAAGATTCTGCGTTAGAAAGAAGATTTCAACCAGTTTTAGTTGAAGAACCAAATATTGATGATACTATAGAAATTCTAAAAGGAATTAAAAAATATTATGAAGATTTTCACAAAGTAAGAATCTCTAATGATGTAATTTCACAAACTGTTAAAATGTCTGAAAAATATATTCATGATAGATTTTTACCTGACAAAGCAATTGATATTTTAGACGAAGCTTGTTCAAAAATAAATTTAGGTAATAAAGATTTATATGAATTAGAAGTATTAAAAAATAGACTTGCAAAAATTCAAGAAGAAAAAGAAGAAGCAGTTGAATCTGATTCAATTGAAGATTATCAAAAAGCTGCTGACTTAAAAACAGAAGAATGTAATATTACACAAAGAATAGATGAACTAAATGAAAAATTAGAATTAATTAGCTTAACAATTAATGATATAGCAGAAGTAATTGAACATTCTACTAAAATACCAGTAAAAAAAATTACAGAAGCAGAAACTGTTAAGTTGTTAAATCTTGAAAACAATCTTCATAATAGAATAATAGGGCAAGATATTGCAGTAGAAGCAGTATCACGTGCTATTAGAAGAAATAGAGCTGGTCTTCAAAGCTCAAAAAGACCACCTTCATTTATATTTGTTGGTCCTACAGGGGTAGGTAAAACTGAACTTGCAAAAACTCTTGCTTACGAAATGTTTGGATCTGAAGATTCTATAATTAGAGTTGATATGTCAGAATATATGGAAAGCCATTCAACTTCTAAATTGATTGGTTCTCCTCCTGGATATGTTGGTTATGATGATGCAGGACAATTAACTGAAAAAGTTAAAAGAAAACCTTATTCAATTATTTTATTAGATGAAATTGAAAAGGCTCATCCAGATGTATTTAATATTCTTCTTCAAATATTAGATGACGGAAAATTAACAGATAGCCAAGGGAATACTGTAAATTTTGAGAATACAATAATTATCATGACTTCTAATGCAGGTTCTAACTTAAATAACAATTCTATTGGATTTGGAAAGTCTACATTTGATAAAGGAAAAGTAGAAAGTGCTTTAAAAGAAGTTTTTAGACCAGAATTTTTAAACAGAGTAGATGAAATTGTTGTTTTTGATAGTTTAAACAAAGAACAATTATTGCAAATTGTTGATTTGCTATTAAATTCAACTTCTACTGCTTTAGATAATAAGGATATAAAATTAGAAATTTCTAAAGAAGCTAAAAACTATATTTTAGAAAAGGGAACTGATTTAAAATATGGCGCAAGACCTTTAAGACGTGCAATTCAAAGACATGTTGAAGATCCTATTTCAGATATGATTTTAAAATCTGAAGTTCTTCCTTTTCAAACAATTGTAGTAGATCTAGAAAATGAAAAATTAACATTCAAAACAAAATAATGTAGGGGCAAGGTTCCACCCTTGCCCGCAAAATAATATATAATTTATATTTGAGGTGACCTATGTTTAAACATGTACCAAATATTCTAACAATTATTCGTTTTTTATTAATACCAATAATTATTATATTTGCAATTCAAGATAACTATATAGCCACAATAATTGTTCTTACTTTATCTGGACTTACAGATATATTAGATGGATATATTGCTAGAAAATTTAATTTCATATCCGATTTTGGAAAGCTTATGGATCCATTAGCTGATAAAGCTACGCAAGTAGCACTTTTGGTAACATTAACAATTCAAAAAATTATTCCAATATGGATTATCCTTGTTGTTATTATAAAAGAATTTTTAATGGTTTCTGGAGCATCTTTCCTTTATGGTAAAGAACTAGTAGTATCTAGTAAATGGTATGGAAAACTTACAACTGTATTATTCTATATAGCTATTGTATGTTCCTTAATAATACAATATTGGAATGGTACGTTACTTGGACATCCTGAATATAGTTTACCAAAACTACCAGAGTTTGATACATATATATATTATCTAGCAGTACTTACAACTATTTTCTCTTTAATAATGTATATAAAAGCATTCTACTTACAAGGCTATTTAAAGAATGCTATAGAACAAGATATTAATAATGTAGATAAAAATAATTGATGCTTTAGTTGCATCAATTATTTTTTATTTTTGCTTATTATAATTTATCTAGGCCTACTAATATTCTTGCCATTTTTAATAAATCTGCGTCTTCTTCATATATTCCATTTCTTAATATATCACTCGCTTTTAAATATGGATCACTTAAATTTTTATCTGATTTTGTTTTATATCTTACTAACATTAATAAATCAATATCGTTCATTTCCCCATCTCCGTTTAAGTCACCTAGCACTACTAACGTATATTCCTCTAGCTGTTTTTGATTTTTATATACTTTCATTTTCATATTGGTTTTTATATATTCTTTTTCATCTGTTATTTTATTTCCTTCTATATTATATATTTCTATATCATATTCTTCTAATTCTTTTTTGTATTCTTCTATACTTGTTTTTTGCATTATATTAGTTATATATGATACAACTTCTTGCTCTACTTGATATTTACTATAATCTTTTAATATATCTTTTGCCTCAAAAACTCTTTCTACTGTCACAGTAAACATTGTTGTTCTTCCTTCATACATTACTATTATTTCTTGTTTTCCTGGCATTTCTAATTTTACTGGATTATATGTAAATCCTTCTACTATATCTTCTGTTTTTCCATTATTGTATATTACTGTTATTACTAATCCTTCTACATTTAAATTGTCTCCAACATAATAGTTTAATTTTATTGGGTTAGTTTTTACTTCTATACTGCTTACTTGTACTTCTTCAACAGTAACTTTAAATGTTGCTATTTTCTCACCATAAGTTACCCTTATTTCTTGTTCTCCAGATACTTCTAGTTCTGTTGGTGTACATACAATACTATCTGTTATATCCTCGATTTTTCCATTATTATATATTGCCTCTATTACTAGACCCTGAATATCTAAATTGTCTCCTACATAATAATTTACTTTATCAGGTTGTTTTTTTATGTCTATGTTGTTTATTCTTACTTCTTCAACTGTAATGTCAATACTTCCTGTTATAGTATTGTAATTTATTGTGTCTGTTGGAGTAAATGTCCACTCATATTCTTTTTCGCCTACTTCTAATACATCCTCGTTCCAAATTATTATTCCTTCTGTATCTCCCTCTGATAACTTTATTTCTGGTAAACTTTCATCTTCATATATTATTCTTTTTGTATCATATTTAGGATTTACTATTGGATCTATCTTCTCAATTGTTAGTGTTGCAGTTTTATCCTCTATCTCATTATACTTACTTGTATCTACTAGAAATTTTGCTGTTACTATATATTCTCCTGCATCAATTTTTTCGTTTCCTTTATATGTTACTGTTACTCCTTGTGGTAATGTTTCTTCATCTATTTTTATACTCTGTGCTTTCCCATTGTATTTTACTGTTTTATCTTCAAATTTCACTCCTGACATATCTACTGTTTTTTTATTTACTTTTACTTCAAATGTCATTTTTTTAGTTTTATATGTTACAGTTATCACTTGAGTTCCTTCTGAATTTAAAACTTTAGGTGAATAATCAAATCCTTGAGTTATTATTTCTTCTCCTCCATTACTATATTTTGCTACTAATGATAATCCTTTTGTATTCAAACTATCTCCTACATTATATTCTGTTTTTGTGGGTTTTGTTTTTATTTCTATTGATGTTAATGTTCCAGAATTAGTTTTTTTACTTATATATCCAAATGGATCTGATGAACTGTCTGGAAAACAATAAAATGTATATGTAGCACCATAACAATTTTTTATAACTGTTACATCTTTTATATAACTTGAACGATTATTTTTATTAAAAGTAACTCCATTGTTAGAAACGGATGTTATATCTCCCATCCAATCATGTTCATCTACGTAAACAGGGAAATACCTATTACCATTTATTAATACATCTTTTACCGCAGCTAAATATTTACTACTAACACTAACTGGATTATTATAATAAGCTACAGACGCACTTGCAAACCATCCTCCAGTAGTTATGTACTTAATAAATCCTGAGGTTGTTCCCTTTTTGTCACCATTCTTCTCATATAAATTTGCCATAAGAGAAGCTTCTGCTCTCATTGCATTTTCACTTGATCCATTTTCAGCATAGCACATAGAAGCAATTCTCCTTAATTGGTCGTCTGTAAATGCATACTTACGTGCTGAAAATGCTGTTTCTTGTGACGAAGCAGTTGTTATTACATTTGCTGAATATATAGGTACTAATGGAGTAATAAATAATATGAATGTACAAATTAATGCTATCAATTTATAAAAAAATCTTTTAATATCAAATATATTTTCCATTATTATCACCTCTACCACATAATATATTTATATTATAACATATTTTATCGTTCTTTTCCACATTATGTTAATTTTTTTTGTGATAATAAAAATTATGCTTCTAATTTGTACATATAAGTTTTAATCTCCCATCAAATAACATACTTAATATATAATTACTCAAAATCTTCTAATATTTTGTTTAATTCTTTTTTAGTATATATTTTTATCCCTTTTCTAATTTTTTGAATATCATCTAAAGCTAAGTATTCAATAGGAATTTCTGTTGTTTGATAATGTTTCTCTTTTTCATTTTCATCTAATTTATATATGCTGATATATCCATTATCTTCTTTTAGTAAAAAGTGTTCATTGCAAAATTCATCTATTTCTTTATACAATACAATTTCTGTTCCGAGTAAACTTTTGCAATTCCCATTCTTTAAATTTTTCTTTCACCTCTGTTTCTGTCATATTTACTTGTGTGTGTTCTATATTTTTTCTTGTTTCAATTAAATGGTCACACAAATTATAATATATCTTTAAAATTATTGTACAATTGGGTGAAGTTTTTTCTTGGCTATTTGATACACTTATTTCTTTTTGTTTTTCTATTCTGTTATCATTATTAATTTCTTCAGCAGTTCTTTTTGTTTCATTTTGCGTGTTATATGTTTTATTTATTCTATATAAATACATTCCAGCAAAAAATCCTAATACAATTGTAGCTATAATTACAGTAATAACTGTATACTTTTTCATTTTAGCATCACCATTTTTATCTTTTCCAAAATTTAGACAAAATATACATTATTTATAAATGTCTTTCACTATTTGGAAAACCACTGTTCGTCTCTATATTAACTCTACGAAATTTAATCCTCTCATTAAATATATTTTTTTATTAATATTCTTCCTTTTTGGTCTACTTTGATTTCTATTTCTCCCATTTTATCTGTTCTATATATATTACATCCGAATTTGTCTTAACCTTTCTATTACTTTATTATTCGGATGTCCAAAATTGTTGTTTTCTCCTACCCCAATTAATGCAATTTTTGGATTTACAACTTTTAAAAATTCTTCACTTGACGAAGTTTTTGAACCATGATGCGCAATTTTAATTAATGTGCTTTCTAAAGTATTTGTTCCTACATACTTATTTAGTATATTTTTTTCTGAAGCTTCAATGTCTCCGAGTAAATAGCATTTTAAAATTATTATATGAAATTTTTGCAACTATTGAATTATTATTTAAATCCTCATATTCTAAATCTTTTGTGGGGTATAATATATCAATTTTTACTTGCTTATCTATTTTTAAATTGTCCCCTTGTTTTACATGGATTACATTTATTTTTTTCTTATTAATAATTCTCGCAATATTTATATATTCTTCACTAAAATACGCTTGTTTTGAAATTATTATATTTTTTACATTTAAGTTATCAATTATATCAATTAACCCATTACAATGGTCACTATCAAAATGAGATATAACTATATAATCTATTGTTTTTATTCTTCTATCTAGTAAATACGATAAAAGAACTTCGGTTTTTCCTTCTCCTCCATCTATTAGTATTTTTTTATTATTTGGAGTTACAATTAATGTACAATCGCCTTGACCTACGTCTACAAAATATATTTTTAGTGTTTTAGAAATTGAAATATAAAAATATGAAAATAAATTCAATATAATTATTAATATAAGAATTAAACTAAAAAAATTTATAACATTTTTTGAGTTTATTATTTCAATAATTTTTCTCTGAATTTTTCGTAAATACATTTTAGAATTATAAATTGTATAGATATAATTAATACCTAGAATAAAAACATAAATTAATATAATAACTATAATATATGGAGTTTTTATTAATATATTACTAAATGGTATTTTAGAAATTACTTCTGCTATTATAATAAGTGCATTCAAACATAAATTTAAGAATATTGCTAACAGTTTGGCTAAATTAAATGAAATAAAAGATACAAATATTGTTACAACCCCTAATACCATTATTATTCCTAATATTGGACTTGCAAGCATATTAGAAATAAAAAATGTTAAAGAAATAGTATTAAATTTATATGCCATTATTGGCATTATCATTATTTGTGCAGAAATTGTAACTGACAAGATTTTTGATATTTTATTATTTATATTAACTTTATTTAAAAAGTTTTCCACATTTTTATTAAATAGTATAATTCCTATTGTTCCTAAATAAGATAATTGCAAACCAATCTCATTAATTGAGAACGGATTTATCATTAGAGTAATTAATAGACTAAAAGCTATACTTGTTGTAATATCCGACTTTTTATAAAAATTTTTTGCTATGATTGTAATTATTGTCATTAAACAAGCTCTTATTACAGAAAATGTAAAATTAGTTATGAACATAAATACACAAAGAATTAAAATTGTGATTATATATACCCATTTTTTTGTAATTTTGCTTTTATTTAATATATATGTAAGTCCTAGTATTATATATGATGTATGGGCACCTGACACAGAAAGTATATGCGATAAATTGCTAATTTTAAAGTTTTCTATTATTTCTTCTGATATTCCAGATTTATCTCCTAACAATATTCCTATTAATAATTTGCTTGTTTTTTCTGGTAACAAGCTGCTAGACTTCTCAATTATGCTATTTCTTATATTATTAGATTTTATTAATATAGAATTAAGTTTTTCCTTTTCTAAAACAACAATATTATTACCGTCAATTTTAATTGTTCCATATATTTTTTTAGTTTTTAAATATTCTCTGTAGTTAAATCCTTTATAATTTCTACTCTGACTTGGAGTTATATATTCTCCTTCTAGTTTTATTAAATCTCCATATTCTAGTTTATTTACATCTGTTTTTACATTTAATATAAATTTTTTATTTTTATAATTTCCTGTTTTCATTTTTATTGTATATACATAACTATATTCTTTTTCTGTTTTATCACCAACAATTATTGCTTCTCCACTTATTTTATCTGGAATATTTTGATAAAAATTATTATATTTAGAATTTATAAAGAGAATATATAAATTTGAAATTATTGCACTAATACAAATTACTATAATTACTTTTATTTGTAATAATACTTTTAAATATCTTATTATATTTTTATTAAACTTTTCTTTTTTTAGCTGATATAGTAAATATAAACTGATATAAATTACACTAAAAACAAGAGCTATACTTATTTTAAAGTATAGCCCATAAATTATTCCTATAATATATCCGAATTGTACATATCAAAATTGGTCTTTTTATTTTTATCACTCCGTTTTTATACAGTCCCCCATTACTTTATTATTCTTCTTGCTGAGTAATAATATGTATCATAATAACCACTATTTATTGTATCTGTAGTAACACCTCTTCTACTGTTTGCAGCATGTATAAAGTTTCCTCCGCCTATATATATTCCAACATGCCCAATGCTTCCATTACTTCCATTATTAAATAAAAGTAAATCTCCAGGTTGTAAAGTATCTTTTGATACCTCTGTTCCAGTATTCGCTTGAGCAGAACACGAACGACTAAGTGAATATCCGCATGAATTGTATACATAGTAAGTAAATCCTGTACAATCAAATCCGATTGCTTGGAGTAGTCCCTCCATATACATATTTATAACCTAAGTATTTTTTTGCAAAATCTGCTACATTTTGTCCTACTGATGAATTTACTACAGTTGTATTTTCTTGTTTATTAGTTGTTATTTCTTGTTTTGGTTGCTCTACTTTTCTTTCTTCAGAGCTTCTGCTTGTAACTTCCACTGGTCTATCAGATACTAAAGATTTTGCTACATATCCTGTTATATCTTGATACTTAATTTTATAAAAATCTCCTTCTTCTCCAATAATTGTTACTCCAGTATTTCTTGTTAATGTTGTTATAATACTAGCTGATGTACTTGCTGTTTCCCTAATATTTGCAGACACACTTACATCTATATATGCTCTTTTATTTTGTACTGCTACTGTATTATTTTGTTCTTCTGTTGTAGTATTGTTTTCTTCTTTATCAGGTTTTTCATTATTATTTTCTTGAGCATTTTCAGTTACTTGCTCATTTGGCACTTCTACATTTATATAATATTTTCTTACCCACCCTTGAATGTTATTATATGTAACATTAACCCAATCATTTAATTCGTAATTGATTGTTATTTCTTTATCTGCTTCTGAATTTAGAATCACTTTAGAAGTAATTGATGGAATAATATATATTTTTACATTCGTTTTAAGCTTTATATTTTGAGGATATACTTTAACTTCTTCCTGTGGTTGCTCACTTTCTTGTGTAGAAGCTGATTCTTGTGGTTGTTCTATTTCTTCTGCTGGTGTTTCTTCCACTTGTGGTTTTTCTTCTACTACTTTTTCTGCATCTACATATTCAGCAAACATATACCCTTGATAACTTCCATATTTTACTTTATACCATTCGCCATTTTCTTCTAATATTTCTACTTTCTCTTTATCGCTAACTGTTGTTATAGGATTAGCACCTTTTGCTGCTGTTTCTCTTAAAACTAACCCGTTTGGTGCATTAACAATTCCAGTTCTTGCAAAAGAAACTGTTCCTAAAAATAGCATTCCACTAACTAAGCAAATAGAAAATTTCTTTAATTTTGTCATAAAAAAACTCTCTCCTTTTATTTTTATACTTGCTAATTATATATTTTTTAGTATTTTTTGTCAAGTTTATCAATACACTATAAAATTGTAATTTGTGTGGAAGTGTGAAGTGAGAGGTGCGAAGTGTGAAATTAAGGTAAAATCTACGAAGCACATCCCTAAAAGCACACCGCACACATCCCACATCACACCTCAAAATTACAATTTATATTATTATAATTGCTTAATAAATTCTGCACAATTTTTTGAAGCGAATTCTAGGTATTGATTAAAATCTAATTCGTTATTTCCATTTGGTATATCCGAAATAGAACGTATTACTATAAAAGGTATTTTATTTAAATAACACACCTGTGCAATAGCAGCTCCTTCCATTTCTATACAATCACTTTTAAATTTCTGTCTAATTTTTTCTTTCATTTTTATATCTGTACAAAATATATCTCCTGATGTAATAACACCTTTTACTATTTTTATATTACTTATTCTTATATCTTCACATTTTTTTATTATATTTTCATCACTTCTAAATTCTTTTCCTGTTTCTGGTATATATCCTTTTTCTCTTCCAAATGCAGTAACATCAAAATCATGTTGTATAAGCTCTGTTCCTACTACAATGTCTCCAATATTTAATTTATCATTCAATGCCCCTGCTGATCCTAAATTAATAATATATTCTATATTAAATTTATCAATCAAAACTTGAGTAGTTCTTGCAGCATTTACTTTTCCTACTCCTCCTCTTACTAATATATATTTTTTATTATTAATTTCTCCTTTAAATATTTTTAAATCATATTCTACCATCTCTTCTATATTTTGCATTATATCTTTTACTGCTTCTAATTCTTTAATCTCTGCAACTATAATTCCTATATATTTATCCATAAAATCACCCTAATATAATATTTAGGTTAATTATATTATATATTTGTGGATAATTCAATTGGGTAAATGGGAATTTATATAACTGCATTTGGTAATTGGATTTTGGTATTTGGATATATGAGGTAATGCTTCGTAGGTTTTTCTTTATATTACAAAATGCTAAACGCCAAATGCTAAATACAATTAAATTGCAATTTGCAAGCACAAAAAATAGAGACTGCAATATTTTGCAATCTCCATTTCTATTTTATTAATATTAAATTAAGCTAATTCAACTGTTGCTCCAGCTTCTTCAAATTTAGCTTTTAATTCTTCAGCTTCTTCTTTAGAAACTCCTTCTTTAACTGTTTTAGGTGCTCCGTCAACTAAATCTTTAGCTTCTTTTAATCCTAATCCTGTAGCATCTCTAACTACTTTTATAACTGGTATTTTGTTTGCTCCAGCTTCTTTTAATACAACATCAAAAGATGTTTTTTCTTCAGCTGCTCCAGCTACTGCCCCAGCTGCTGCTGGTGCTGCTGCTGCAACTGCAGATACTCCAAATTCTTCTTCTATAGCTTTTACTAAATCAGCTAATTCAATTACTGTCATTTTTTTGATTTCTTCAATCATTTCTTCTTTATTCATTTTTATTCCTCCATTAAATTATTTTAAGATGTCAGTTTTTATGCTTTCCACCTTTTATATTTTTAGTGATTGGTCACTACCCATATTTTTGCTTCTAAAACGAATCAAAATTAGTATATTGTGCATTTTCTAAAACAATAAAACCGGAAATGTGCGTGTGCACATTGAGGATTTTATTTGTTGAAAGAAAATGTGCAAGATGCTGATTTTCATTCGTTTGATTATGCAACTGCTTCTTTTTGAGCCTTAACCTCATTAAGTGCAACTGCAAGTTTTGAAATGTTGCCAAGTAAAGCTCCAGCAAGCATTCCGATAAGTGTTTCTTTTGATGGTAATTTTGCAAGTGTTATAATTTCTTCTACAGAAACTACTTTACCTTCTATAATACCACCTTTTATTTTGTAAAATTCATTATCTTTTGCATATTCATAAATTGTTTTACATGCATCTAGATAATCATTGTTTCCTATAACAACTGCTGTAGGTCCTAATAAAGCATCATCAAGTCCTTCTATATTACATTCTGCTAAAGCTCTTCTTGTTATATTGTTTTTTATAACACTATATTCTACTTCAGCATTTCTTAATTTTGCTCTTAAACCTGTTACATCAGAAACGTTTATACCTCTGTAATCTGTTAAAAGTACAACTTTAGCCTCTTTTATTTTTGCTGCTAATTTTGCAACTTCTTCTTTCTTTTGATTTAATATTTTTTCGCTAGCCAACCTAATTCACCTCCTCCAAAACTCGAAGAGTTTTGTACTCTTCACTCTTCACCATTCACTATTCACTAAAAAAATAGTCACAAGGTGATTTATATTTTTTAAAATTAAAAACTCTGTTTGTGCCAATACGAGGCATAAACAGAGTCTAATATACTCTTTATTAATACCTCGGTAGGACTTATTTAATATGCCTACTGTCTTTGGCTAAAATTTATTATGCTAAATATATACTTGGTCCCATTGATGTAGCGATTGCGATACTTTTTACATATTGTCCTTTTGCAGCTGCTGGTTTTGCTTTTATAATAGCATCCATTACTGTTTCGTAGTTTTCTAATAATTTATCGCTTCCAAATGAAACTTTTCCAAATCCTAAATGTATAATATTTGTTTTATCTAATCTATATTCTACTTTACCTGATTTAATTTCATTTATTGCTTTTGTTACATCCATTGTAACTGTTCCTGATTTTGGGTTTGGCATTAATCCTTTAGGTCCTAATATTTTACCTAATCTTCCAATTACACCCATCATGTCTGGTGTAGCAACTATAACATCATAGTCAAACCAGTTTTCATTTTGAATTTTTGGAACTAATTCTTCTGCTCCAACAAAATCGGCTCCAGCTGCTTCTGCTTCTTTAGCTTTATCACCTTTTGCAAATACTAATACTCTTTGAGTTTTACCTGTACCATTTGGTAGTACAACTGTTCCTCTAACTTGTTGATCTGCTTGTTTTGAATCAACACCTAATTTTACATGTAATTCTACTGTTTCGTCAAATTTTGGTTTTGGCATTTTGCAAATTACATCTAATGCTTCTTTAGCATCATAATTTTTTGATTTATCTACAAGTTTTTCGCACTCTAGATATCTCTTTCCTTTTTTCATATTTCTTTCCTCCTTTGGTATTAACGGATGTTTTCATCCTCCCAATTAAATTTATATCAAATTTTGATACCTATAATTATTTAAAACAAATTAAAATTATTATATTGTGCATTTTTCAAAACAATAAAACCGGAGGCGTACTGAGGTACGTTGAGGATTTTATTAGTTGAAGAAAAATGTGCAAGATGATGATTTTTATTCGTTTTGCGTTATTTATTCTGCTACAACTACACCCATAGATCTAGCTGTTCCCATAACCATGCTCATAGCTGTTTCTAATGAAGCTGCATTTAAATCTTCCATTTTTGTTTTTGCAATTTCTTCTACTTGTGCTTTTGTTATTGTAGCAACTTTATCTTTATTTGGTTTTCCTGAACCTTTTTCTATTTTTATTGCTTTTTTTATTAAAACTGCTACTGGTGGCACTTTTGTAATAAATGAAAATGTTTTATCTTTATACACAGTTATTACAACTGGAATTATCATTCCTGGTTGATTAGCTGTTTTTTCATTAAATTCTTTTGTAAATTGCATAATATTTATACCTGTTGATCCTAAAGCTGGTCCAACTGGTGGTGCTGGTGTTGCTTTTCCAGCTTCTATTTGTAATTTAACAACATTTGTAATTTCTTTCTCTGCCATTTTACTTTCCTCCTAAATTTTCTCTACTTGTGAAAACTCCAACTCAACTGGAGTTTCTCTGCCAAACATAGATACTAATACTTTAACTTTATTTTTTTCTTTATTTATTTCTTGAACTGTTCCTATAAATGAAGCAAGTGGTCCATTAACAACTCTTACAGTGTCATTCACATCATAATCTACATTTACAACAGTCGTTTCAAATCCCATGTTTCTGATTTCTTCGTTTGTAAGAGGAATTGGGTCTGTGCCAGAACCAACAAAACCTGTTACTCCTCTTGTATTTCTTACTATATACCAAGATTCTTCAGTTACAATCATTTTTACTAATACATATCCTGGGAAAACTTTTTTTAGATTTGTTTTTCTTTTTCCATCTTTTATTTCTATTTGTTCTTCCATAGGAACAACAATATCAAAAAAGAAATCTTCTAATTCTCTATTTTTTATAGTTTTTTCTAAATCTGTTTTTACTTTGTTTTCATATCCTGAATATGTATGTACAACATACCATCTTGGTTCTTGACCTTCTTTTACTTGAGACATAAATTTTAAGCCTCCTTATTATTGTACATTTTCTACAGAAGATTCATTTTCTACTGTATTTTCGTTATTATCTTGCTCTGTAGTTTCTGTTGTTTCAGTATTTTCTTCTAAAGTTTCAGTTACTATATTTTCTTCAACAACAACTTTATTTTTTATATCTGCTTTAAATTTGTTAACTATTTTTTCATTAAACAAATCAAAAACTAAATCCAACACAAAAACTATAACTGCTGCTATTAACACTATTGTAACAACTGCTACAGTACTATTTACTATTTGTTTTGGTGTTGGCCAAATAACTTTTTTTAATTCAGCTTTAAAATCTTTGAAAAAATGCTTTTTATTTTTTATATCTTTATTGTTTTTTGCATCTTTAGCCATTTTATTTCCTCCTTAAAAAAGTTCCTATTTTGTTTCTTTATGTGTTGTTCTTTTTTTACAGAATTTGCAATATTTAACAACTTCTAATCTTTCTGTATTATTTCTTTTATTTTTACTTGTTGTGTAATTTCTTCTTTTACATTCTGTGCACTCTAATGTTATATTTTCTCTTGGTCCTTTTGCAGCCATTTTAGCTCCACCTCCAACTTTATTCTACGGGTTTTAACGATGCGTTTTTTAAGCTATGTCTCCAACTTAGAAACATAGCTTATATAATTTATCATATTTTATTTGATTTGTCAACGTTTTTATGGATTTTTTTATTTTTTCTTTTGCACTGAATATCCAAATTTTCCTACTTGATTTCCTAGTTCAAAATATTTGCCATTAGCGTATGCTACTAGATTACATTTTGATATGTCAAATGCTCCTTTTTCATCAATATATTTTTCATCTGCATTTATTGATAAAACTTCTGCCATAAACATATGGTGTGATCCTAACTCTTTTATTTCTTTGACTTTACATTCAATTGATACTGGGCTTTCTTTTATTGCTGGACATTTAACAAAGTTACAATCTTCCTTTGTTAATTTCATACTTTTAAATTTATCCACATCCTTACCTGATTTTACTCCGCACCAGTCTGTTGCATATGTTAATTCTTTACTAGTTAAATTTATAACAAATTCTCCTGTTTCTTTTATTATATTATATGAATGCCTTTCTGGCCTTACGGATATATAGCACATAGCTGGATTTGTATTTATTATACCTGTCCACGCAACTGTTATAATATTTGATTTTTCCATATCCCCACAAGATACCATTACAGCTGGTATTGGATATACAAATGTTCCTGGTTTCCACATTACTTTTGACATTTTGTTTCCTCCTTCAAAATTCGTAAAACAAATTTTGTACTATTCACTATTAACTATTCATTCTTCACTATTCATTAACATTATATATTAATAAAATTTTATTTTCAAGATTTTAATAGGAATCAAAAGTTGTTGTTTGTTTTCGAAGTGTGAAGTGCGCGGTGAGAAGTGTGAAATCAAAGTAAAGCCTACGAAGTCCATCCCTAAAAGCACACCTCACACATCACACCTCTAAATTTCAATTTAACTTCCCCCCTTTACTTTTCTTTATTTTATTACTATAATATTATAAGGATGTGATTAAAATGGATTTTTTAAAACAAATGATATTAGATAAAGGGTATATAATTAATAATAATATATTAAAAGTTGATAGTTTTTTAAACCATCAAGTAGATTTTAAATTAATGAACGAAATCGGATTAGAATTTTATAATTATTTTAAAGATAAAAACATAACTAAAATATTTACAATAGAAGCTTCAGGAATTGCTCCTGCAATTATGACTTCATATAAATTTGAAGTTCCTATGGTTATATTAAAAAAACAAACATCAAGCATTTTAAATGATGATTTATATCAGACAGAAGTAAAATCTTTTACTAAAAATACAACATACAATTTAACTCTTTCAAAAAAATATATTTCTCCAAATGATAATATATTAATTATAGATGATTTTTTAGCAAATGGTGAAGCTGCAAAAGGTGCAATAAAATTAATTGAAGATGCTGGCGCATCAGTTGCTGGAATAGGAATTGTTATAGAAAAATCTTTCCAACCGGGTAGAAAAATATTAGAAGATTTAGGATATGATATTTATTCTCTTGCTAGAATTAAATCTTTAGAAAATAATAAGATAGAATTTGTGGATTAGATAAATTGTAATTTTGAGGTGGGATGTGAGCTGTGTGAGGAGTGCTTTTAGGGATAATCTTCGTAGACCTCGCCTTAATTTCCCACTTCTCACCTCTCACGTCACACTTCCATACAAATTATTTTAAACAAAAAAATAAACCGTTTTTTACGGTTTTTATTTTTTGAATAAATTTAAACATAAAAAAAATCTGGCAACGACCTATCTTTCCAGCAGGGTAACCCGCAAGTATTTTCGGCACTGACAAGCTTAACTTCTGTGTTCGGAATGGGAACAGGTGGATCCTCGTCGTAATTGTCACCAGAAAAATTTAGTGTGTTAGCACACTGAAAAATATACAGATAAAGAATGGTTAACTTTAGATTACACCGTTATTCTTAACTCATTTCTCGGACGACTACTAGTCGCCCCTACTTTTATGGTTAAGCCCTCGATATATTAGTATTGGTCAGCTTAATACATTACTGTACTTACACCTCCAACCTATCAACCAGTTAGTCTTCCTGGTATCTTACCAACTTAACGTTGTGGGATATCTTATCTTAGGGTGGGCTTCACACTTAGATGCTTTCAGCGTTTATCCCTTCCATACTTAGCTACACAGCTATGCCACTGGTGTGACAACTGTTGCACCATCGGTATGTTCATCCTGGTCCTCTCGTACTAAGGACAACTCCCTTCAAATATCCTGCGCCTGCGACAGATAAGGACCGAACTGTCTCA
>JAFQIK010000024.1 GCA_017397545.1 Clostridia bacterium | reverse complement strand
ATCGTCTTCTGCTAATGCTTTTACTGTATTTTCTTGGATTGTTATTTTTTGTTCATCTAACACATATATTTCTTCTTCGTATGTTTCTGTTGCTACTTCTGTCTCTGTTTCTCCATTTACTATTACATGATTTACTGTATATGTTAATTCATTTACTTGGCTTTCATCTTTTACATAGTAGAATGTTATTACTGTTTCATCTGCTACTTTGTCTCCTGTTTCTTCTTCTGGTAATCTTGTTTCATCTAACATATATCCTACTATTCTTTCATCGTCTTCTGCTAACGCTTTTACTGTATTTTCTTTAATTGTTATTTTTTGTTCATCTAATACATATACATTTTCTTCGTAAGTATTTGTTGCTACTTCTGTTTCTGTTTTTCCATTTACTGTTACATGTTTTACTGTATATGTTAATTCATTTACTTGGTTTTGGTCTTTTACATAATACACTTTAATTGCATTATTTGTTTGATTTTCAGATATTTCTAATGGTAGTCCTTCAACTCCATTTTCTCCTTTTGTTATATCTAATTTATAACCAACTTTATTTTTATCTGTATATGTATCTATCACTTTTCCCTTTGGATTCTCTCCAACTACTTCTGTAAGTTCTTCGTCTATTTCACCATCAAAATAATATTCTATTGTATATTTTAAGTTATTATAATTAATTTCTATTTCTGTATAATCAGCTTCTTCTGCTGATACTAAAAGGTTATTCCATCCTAATGTTGTTTCTTCTGATACTACTCTTTCTTGTTCTACAGTAGTTGCTTCTGGTTCTTCTGTAAGAACTCCTGTTGTTTGTGATGGAGTTGTAGCTGTTACTGACCCGCTTTCATTTTCTGTTTGTTCTACTCCTGTAGAAGTTTCAGGACTTGTTTCTTCATTTTCTAGTGTTTGTTCTGTATTAGAACCTGTTTCATTATCATTTCCTGCAACAGGTAATACATTTTGTTCTTCCATCGCAGCAGCTTCACCAGAATCTTTTAAGAATAAAACTGTACCTGTTGCTGCTACTGCTAAAAGTACTATTGTTACAATAGCTATGATTATTGTTTTTGTACTTAGTTTTCCTTTCATATTTACCCCCCATTTTATATGTTTTGTTCTCTTGCTTTAACTATAAGTCTATTTTTATTACCATTTGTACATGTAATTAATGTTACTTCCCTTGTACCTTCCTGTTCTGGTAAAATACAAGATATATCATTTGGATCTATTATATACATTTTAAAAACTTTGTATTTTAATGTAACATTTTGTATGTCTGTTAATTCTATAACATCTCCTACTTGTAGTTTTTTTGTTTTTCCAAACATTGTACCATTTAAATTATTGTGTCCTGCTAAACTTACATTTCCAATTTCGTTAATTTGGTTTCCCCAAAATTTTGTAATTGATAAATTTAAAGTTTCTTTAGTTGTAGTTTCCAATATTGGATACTCTAATTCTATTTTAGGAATTTTTATAATTCCAACAACTTTATTTCCTTGTATTTGCTGATTTATTTCTTTAATAGGTTCATCATTGTTTTTCAATTCTTCTTTTATATTAGCTATTACTTGTTTTGCCTCTGTCTCGTTTTTATACAAATTAAAGTATTTTATTACAACTAATGCCCCTATTATTATTGCTGCAATTATTAAACAAATTAATATTATTTTATATATTTTAATTTTACTCATAGGCATCTTCCTACTTTTCTCTTTTGTTTAACATTTTTATTCTTATACAAACAACAATTATTGCAACTACTAAAATAGCAAGTACTATTAATAATATGTTATTATCATATGTTACTGGTAATTTTGTTGTTATTGTTTCTACTATTTTTTCTTCTGAATATTCTTTATAAGAAGTTAAAAATTGGATGTCTAATTTTTCTGTTGTACTGTTTTCTTCTTTTATCCATAAAATATATTTTTCTCCATCTTCGCTATCTTCTGGTTGCAAAATTTCATTATTTTCTACTTTTGTCCATTCGTTTGTATTTTTAGAAACTAACTCTTTAGATTTATTGAAAAACTCTGTATACACTTGAATTTTGGTATACATATCTGTTTCTGAATTAAACTTAGAAACTCTTGTTGCTAAATCTCTTAATTTAGCATATTCTTCTGATTCTTTTATTAAAATGTATGAATATTCACCTTCACCCATTAAAACAACTTTTCCTACTGTAGTAGTTACTTTTTTTCCATCTATTGTTTCTTCTGTTGTATTTGTTTTAGTTGTATCTACTTTTATAATTTTAGTTAGATTTGCTGCAATTTGTAAATCATTTTCGTTTATAGCTTTTGCTAAATCTATTTCTACACATTCTAAAATATAGTCTGTTCCAACTCTTACCCACATATATGTAGGTGCTAAAAACAAATCTTTTGTTGAACTATTTACAAGAGCTATTTTATTTCCATTTGTATCTTCTTGTGCAGCATAATATGATAATGCAGTTTTATCTGCTAATTTATCATTTGAAAAAGCGAATTCAAAATCTGTATTTAAATTGTCTTTTACGTATATTATATAATCTCCTGTATTTTTTTCTAATATTTGAATATTTTCGTTTGATGCAAATATTGATGTTTGTATAGCAATTAATACTAACATAAATACAATTGCTATTATTGTAAGTTTAGATTTTAGATTAGTCATTTTTAATCCCCCTTATTTATTATATGTTTTTAATCCATATATTTTCACGTTCATTATTATATTACGGAAACAAGCATTTGTAAATATTTTTTTATGAATTTTTTCCATTTTTTTCATTTTTTCTCTACTTTTATTTGCATTTCTTACATTTTTTCTACTTTTATTTGCATTTTATTTTTTATAATGCTATAATTCAATTAAATAATAAAATTTACTCATAAGACAAAGCAAGGATGTGTTATTTATGGATATTAACGCCATCATTGATAAACTAAATAATGAATTAGATAAATTAAATAATTTAAAAAAACAAAGCATAGATACATCTAGTTTCTTTACATCAAACGAAAATTTTAATGATGATTTTTCATTTGATGACTCAGAACCTACAGAAGAAATATTAGAAGGAACTGATAATATTTCTTCTGACAATACAAGTATTATTGATTCAAACATTTACGAAGATATAGAACCTGATAATAAAACAACTTCTCTTGTTACAGTTAAAGAACGCCGCTTACTTGCTGCACAAGATATGTTTAAAAAAAGTATCCGTGTTTCTTTAAAATCTTTTTTAATCTCTATTACACTCAGCTTTTTAAATTTGTTTATATAAATTATAAAAATAGCAGCCTCGCGTGAAACGCGAGGTTTTGCTTTGACCCTATAAGGGTCTATTGCCAGCGGCCCCTCAAAGGGCACGCTGTTCCGCCAACTGCTCACAACTCTCTAGCGACCCTTAAAAGGGTCCTCGAATTCTTTT
>JAFQIK010000023.1 GCA_017397545.1 Clostridia bacterium | reverse complement strand
TGAATAAATGTATTACCATCATTTACTAATATTTCTTCTCCATTTTCATATTTGTATACTGTTTGTCCACTATGTGATGTTTTTTCCCATGTAATTGGTATTGCATATCCACAAGAAATGTAATATCCGCTTCCGCTTCCTATGTTATCTAAATCTTGTCTTCCTTTATTTTCTCCATCATTTAATGTATAATTTTTAACTTTGTATACAATTATATTTTTGGCTGTGTATTGTTCTCCTGTTTCTAAATCTACATTTGCTTTTCCACTCATACTTCTTTTATACACTTTATTTTCAGCATCATATTCATAACTTGTTGTATGATAATTTGAATATTTTAATGTTACTTCATTTGCACTTGTAGATTCTGTGTTTGTACTTAAATCAATTTCTGCTCCGCTATAATTTAATAATAAATCTTTTTCAGTATCTCTTGTATATCCTTTATTGTCTGCATATTTTTTTGCTTTTGCCAAATCTACAAATCCTGTATGTTCATAAGCTCTTTTTAAACTTTTATCTCTAAAAAATACAGAACCTTCTAATGCTATTCCATCTAAAGAATTTGTTCCTCTATTTATTCTAGAATATGCTTGTGGGCTTCCTCCCCAATGTATAAATATCGCATCATTTTCCTCTGCATAATCTATAAAATAATGTCTTGCACTTCTAACTGAACCAATTTTTTCTGGTAATTTATCTTTGTATAGTGCCATCATTCTAGTAATTCCACCTTCTGCAATTATTTCATATACAAGATAAGCATCTTTAAGTCCACATTGTGGCCATGCTGAGTGATTATTGTTTATCATTACTGCATAAGGTCTAGTTTTTGAATTTACATCTACTATTTGAACTTTTGGTTCTTCTTTTTTCTCTTCTATTTGTTCACCAGTTGCATTTGTTTCTACTTGTCCTTTATTTAACACCTTTATTGCAAATAAAACACCTGCAATTATTATTAAAACTACTAAAATTATAACTAATAATTTTGTTCCATTATTTTTACCTGTACTTTTCCTTTTCCCTGTATTTCTTCTGTTTTCCATTTTTTGCATCATCCTTTCTTTATTTTAGTATGTTTAATTTTTTCAATATATTTTCTTCTTTTTGTCTCATTATTTTTTTATCTGTTTCTTCCATATGATCATATCCCATTATATGATAAAATCCATGAACTGCCATATATGATAGTTCCCTTTCAAAACTATGTCCATATTCTTTAGCTTGTTCTTGTACTTTATCTATTGATATAACTATATCTCCTAAAATATCTTGGTTTAGTTTATTTATATTTTCTAGTTCTTCTTTTTCAAACATTGGAAAAGAAAGTACGTCAGTTTCTTTATCTATATTTCTATGTTCTTTGTTTATTTTTCTAATATTTTCTGGATTAGTAAGGACTATATTAATATATAAATTTTTATTGTTTAATTTTTCTTCTATAAAGCATTTTTCTAATACTTTTTTTAGTATACTTATATATTTCTCATTTTCTTCTATATCCAAAAAATTTATTTCTGTTATTTCCATTTATTTTCCTTCTTTTTATTTGGGCGGATATGGAATCCGCCCCTACACCATTTTTATTAACATTTAATTTTTTTGTATTGTCCTTTTATTGTTTTATAACAATTTTTTATTTGTTTAATTGCTCCAAGTTCTACTAATTTTTGTTTTATTTGTTTTATTATTAATTCATTTTTGTTTTTTTCTAATCCTTTTAAATCATTTTTTAAAAATAGTATTTGTTTTTGTTTATCTTTTTCTTTTTTATCTTCCATTTTTATTATTTCTTTATATTTATTCCAGAATTTTTTGTATTCTTCTCTTTTCTCTGGCTTGTCCCAATATACTTTTGTAGATAATAGTTTTATATTATATTCTTCTATTAATTCTATAAGAACATCAAATGTAGTATTCTTCCTTGCTTTTGTTGATGCTTTTACAATTAAATTTCTAACATCAGAAATTAATTTTTCGTAACATTGTTCTGCTGCAATTAATGGAAGGCTATGTGTAAATAATTCTCTACTTATTCCTAAAAGTACCATTTTTTGCTTTATTTTATCTCTTTCATCTAATTTTCCTACTAGCATACTTTCGTATCTTTCATACTCTTCCAAAACATTTTTATATTCATCTTTATTGCTTACTCTTAATTTTATTGGCAAAACATCAGAAATATAAGCTTCTAGAGCATTGAATATTTTATCATATGTCTTATCTATTAAATCTACTTTACTAGAAACAGTATCTGCTAATTGAATTGAATAATTTTTTAATATTCCTTTATATAAAGCATCCATTTTTGACACATAAAATTTATTATATTTTTCTATTATACTTTCTTTTTTTAAATTAGTTACTGATTCGTAATCTACTCTTAGTAAATATTCTTGTTTTCTGTATTTATATTCTAAATATTGTTTTTCTTTTAAACTTACTACAAAATAATATTTACTTAATGCATTTTTTTCAAATTCTGTTGCTGTTCCGATTTTTTACTTTTTTATAAACAGAATCAATTATATATTTGTCTATTGCTTCTAAATATAAACTATAAATATCTTCATATTTTTTTAGTAAAACTTCTTTTTTTTCAATATCATTTTCCTCTACTGCCAATGTATAATTTGAATATGCTTTTATTAAATTATTTCTTTTCATTGAAATCATCATGCTATTAATACTTACTTTTGTTGGTATCATCATTTTTGTAATTGTGTTAGTTATTCTCGAGAAAAATGTTTTGTTAGTATCTAAAACCCTTAGGCTCTTTTGTTCCATATGTTCATCACCCATTCCTTTTAAAATAATATTTCGTCTTCAATACCGATATTTTCAAGCACTTCATATATGACTTCAACTTCTATATATCCTTCATTTCCGTATACATTAATTTGTTTATTTATAATATTTTCTTTGTTTTGTATTTCATTTACTAGTTCTTGTTCTAATTTTTGTATTGCTATTGTTTTAAGTTCTTCTTCCGTATATGTTACATCTTGATTTTCATATTCATAATTTGTTGTTTTTATAATTTCAATCGGTAAATAAAAATTAGAAAACAAAACTAATTTTTTATTCTCATTTATTGTATCATAATTTTTAAATTTTGAAAGGGTTTTATAAAAATTTATTTTAAAATTATTTACATTTAATGTATACTTTTCTTCCGTAGCTCCTGTGGGTACTTGGATTCGCTGATTTAAATAAAATTTTTCTTTTTTTGTGTACCAGACTTTTGCTTGTATATCTGCTTTTGCATGAACATATCTAATTCCAGTATATTTACCTTCTAAATACCCTAAAACTAATACATCTCCATCTTTTACAATGTCATTTTCCCTAACGTTTGCTGTTCCATTTTGTACATTCATTTTTGTTATCATTGCAGTTTTGTTTGATATAATATTACAATATTTAGTTTCATCAATTATTTCTGGTGCTTTAGTTTTTTCTTTTATTTCTATTATTGCATTTGTTCCTTTTAAATTTATTCCAACCCATGCAATATCATCTCTATTTAATCTTATTTTATTTATAAGTGAATTTGTATCTATTTTATTTTTATTTATTCCTATTTTTAATCCTTGATTTTTAAGTTCTTCTATTATTTCTTCTTTCGATATATTTGTATTGCCTTCAATCTCTATATTCCATATAAAATTAGATGTAATTATTAATCCTATAATTACTAATATTAACAATCCCAAAAAGATTTTTCTTTTTCTGTATTTATGCAAAACAAAAGGAATACCTTTTTTTGATTGTATCTTTATTCTTGATTTAGTCTTCTTTGCTATTTGTTTTAATTTTTTATAATCTCTTATACTAATGCTTGCATACAACAAACTAGATTTATTTCTTTTTATATTCCATAAAAATATCTTTTTACTTATACATATATTTATAAATCTTTCTAAATAATAGCTTTCTACTTTTATATTAACATATCCAATTACATAGTTTAACCAAATTTTTAAGAACATTTTTCCCCCATCTCTATTCTTCTTCATCATCTAATATTCGTTCTATATCTATACTTTCTATTTTTCCT
The DNA here is from genome assembly GCA_017397545.1 of Clostridia bacterium. GTDB lineage: Bacteria > Bacillota > Clostridia > TANB77 > CAG-508 > CAG-452. Next base: position 25,837 of record JAFQIK010000023.1, on the reverse strand, counting down.
TTTACAGATATATCATCCTCTGTAACTTGCTCTAATGCTAAATTAAATCCACTTATATTTATATTACCTATTGCAGTTTTTACTTTTATATAAAATTCTTCATATTCTAAAATTCCTTTATAATTTTCTATTAACATTTCGTCAAATCCTATTATGCTTATTTTTGTATCAGATGAGGAAATTTCCCTAGGAAGTTCTAAAGCTTTATTTATTTTGTTTGAAAATCTGTTGTTTTTTTTGTTTTTCATCTTAACCTCGCTTTTTATGTGGTTATAAAATTTGTATGGAAGTGTGAAGTGAGAGGTGGGAAGTGTGAAATTAAGGCAAATCCTACGAAGCTCCTCCCTATATGCACACCTCACACATCCCACATCACACCTCAAAATTACAATTTTACTGTCTAAACTCATCTAATGTTTTAAATTCATATCCCATTTGTTTTATTTCCTTTATGCAAGTATCTAATATATTGCAATTATCTTTAGAATTTGCATGTAATAAAATTACTGCTCCATTATGAATGTTAGATATTATTTTGTTTTTTCCATATTCTTCTCTTCCTTGTTTGTTTTCATCCCAATCGTCATATGCTAAACTCCACATTGCTGTTTTATAGCCTAAACTTTTAATTATTTCTAAAGTCCTTTCGCTAAACTCTCCCATTGGTGGTCTTATATATTTCATTTCATATCCAAATTTTTCGTATACAGCTGTATGCAAATTCATTATTTCATCTTTTATTTTTTTGTCGTCTAAATCTGGCATACTTTTATGATTTACTGTATGATTTCCTACTATGTGCCCTTCATTTATCATTCTTCCTACCAATTCAGGCGCTGTATTTAAATAATGTGCTGTTATGAAAAATGCCGCTTTCACATTGTTTTCTTTTAATACATCTAATATCTTTGATGTATAACCTGCTTCATATCCATTATCAAATGTTAAATAAACATATTTATCTTGCTCATTTCCTATTGCTATTCCATCATATTCTTGTAGCAATTTTAAATTACTACTTCCCAAATCTGGTTGCTCATGGTTTTCTGCTCTTTTTATTCCCCACCCAATTTTCTTATTAGATAAAGCTGTTGTACTTGTAGTTACAGTACTTTCATTCAAATTGCTATTTAATGTCATTACACTAAATGTAAATATACATACAACTATTCCTAAAATAATATATCCAATTTTGTTTTTCATAATCAGATTCTCCTTTATTTAGCGGGTCGCCGTAGGCGGCGACCCCTACACATTTTTTTGCATTTCTTTTATTATTCGTTATTTAATTCTATGAAATTGGGCATAAAAAAATAACTAAAGATTTTTGTTCTTTAGTTATTTTTGCAAAATTATTATTTATATTTTTTTACTTTCTTTTAAAAGCTATAATTCCTATAAAAATTACACTTAAAATTCCAACTATTATATCTACAGAAATATTTATACCTCCTGTTTTTGGTGTTTCGTCTTTTATTTGTGGTTTAACCTCTTCTTTGTCTGTCTCTTCTTGTTTTTCGTCATCTACATTTTGTTTTATTAATCCAACTGTTACTGTTGGTTTTGTGCCATAATAGTGTTGTGAATAATATGAATATGAATTTACCTTTTTCAATTCTATTGTTGCATCATCATAAAATGTATATCCTTCTTTTAAAAGATTTATAGGTGAATAAGGTGAATATTTTTCTTCTTCATCTGAATAGTAAGTAGAAAAAATAGTAATTGCACCTTCATTTTCTTGTTCATCTGTAGAAGTTGCTGTAAATTTACCTCCACTTAAAATAACACCGTCATCTCTATTACTAATATTCATTGCTGATTTAGTTCCTTCGAAAATTCCTCCTGTTATATTTAATAAAACATTTGGCCAATTAGAAACTACTATGGCATAACTATTTCCTATAAATGTTCCTCCATTTATTGTTACATTACCAACATTTAAATATAAAGCAATATCACCCTTAAAAGTTCCTCCATTTATTATAGTCTCACATTCAAAATCATTTTGTATATTAATATTAAGAGCTTCATTATTTAAACTTGTAAATGTTCCTCCATTTATTGTTATATTTCCTTTAAAACATCCTACTGGACTGTAATTTGAATTAAATTCTCCTTCGTTTACTACAAGATTTCCTCCATCAAGAAAAAATACTGTACTATGCTCATTGTGTTCACCACTAAGATCAATTTTTCCACTTCCTACTGAATCATTTACTATTAAAGTACCACTAGATATATAAAACAGTCTATGTGATAGTCCTCTAATTTCGTGACTTGCTAGATCTAACTCTAACTTTAAATCTTTTGCATCTATCTTAATTGTATAATCATGATACATATAATTATATAAATTTATATCATTATTTATTGTTACTTTATTTCCTTCTACTGTTGCATTTCCAGCTAATGCATCTGCTAATTCTTGTGCATTTGTTACTGTTATTTCAGTTGCATTTACAGTGTTTGGTATAAATACTATTACTGATAATACTATTAATATTAAACTAAATAAATAAATTGTTTTTCTCATCTTTATTTCCTCCTTTGTTACTCTATATATAAATTTAGCATATACTTTATATTTATTCAATACTTTTTTATTGAAACATTTTGCCATTTACTTATATATAAAATTATACTTTTTAGTTTCATTTTTGCGTTTTTATTCTTTTTTTATTGACAATATTTTCAATTTGGAATATAGTAATAATGTTTCTGGAAAAATAAGGAATTTTCTTTTACAAGCTTACAGTATCAATATATATCTTATTTTATTAAACAATTTATTTATTTTACGAAAGAGGAAAATGTATGTTGAATTTTGTTATATGTGATGATCATAAACTTATTCTAGATAGGCTTTCAAAAATGTTAGAGGCTATTTTTATTACTAATAATATAGATGCAAGTATTGGATTAAAATCTTCTACTCCGTCAGATGTAATAAACTATGTAGCAAACCATAAAGTTGATGTTCTAATTTTAGATATAAATTTAAACTGTGACATTAATGGTTGTGATATAGCAGATATAGTTAGAAAGAAAAATAAAGATGTATATATTATTTTTTCAACTGGTCATTTAGAATATGCTTTACTTGCATATAAATATAAAACATTTGATTATCTTCCTAAGCCAGTAGTACAAGAAAGGTTAGAAGAAACTATTTTAAGACTGGTTGATGATGTTAAACAAACTCCAACTAAATTTATTAGATTAAATAATAATAAAACTATAATAAACGAAGATGAAGTAAACTATATAAAAAAAGATGGAATGAAACTAGTTTTTTGTACAAATACTCGTACATATGAAACGTATAGCTCTTTTAATAAGATTCAAAATTGTCTACCAGAAAATTTTATTAGATGCCATAAATCATATATTGTTAATGTAAAAAATATATCAGATATTAGTTCTAATAAAAATACTATTCTTTTTACACCAAACGAGTCTTGCTCTATTGGTGCAAAATATAAAAATGAAATAATGGAGGTTTTAAAAAATGGAAATTTTACAAACAATTTGGAACGCATTAACTACGGAGAATGAGTTAGGAGTACTTGTATCTAGTACACCCTTAGCATTTATTGAAGCACTGGTATCAACTTTTTTATTTACTACTATTCTAAATATTGAATCTACTACAAAACAAAAAACAACTTATGTAGTACTCTTTTCATTAATAGCCTTAATCTCAATGTATATTATACCTACACCATATAATACATTTTTAAACTTATTAGCTTGTCCAATATTAGTCTATTTTATATTTAAAACAAGCATTCTAAAATCTATATTAGCTGAAATAATACCTTATGTAGCATTCATTATATCTACTTGTTTTTTAGCAAATATTTACACCATTATTCTTAACGTAAATTCAGAAGTTTTTCATAATATACCTATACATAAGTTTTGTTACTCTTTAATTCTATATGGATTTGTTTATATGGTATATAAATTCTGTGCCTATTACGGATTTAATATTAATATAAAAGATACTTTTAAATCTAAAAGTAATACTATTTTACTTTTTAATTTTATAATAGGTATTATTGCATTAGCTATACAATCATATTTAATAAGTATGTATAATGATATACTACCATATAGTGTAAAATCTTCTACAATATTCATTTTATTAATGTATTTTATAATTTCACTTCTTAGTTTATCTAGAACAAATAAATTAGAAATAACATCTGAAAAATTAGAAGAAGAACAATTATATAATAAAACATTAAATATTCTTCATGATAATATTAGAATATTTAAGCATGATTTTAACAACATTGTTCAATCAATAGGTGGATATATTTCTACTAATAATATAGAAGGTTTAAAAGATTATCACTCAAGCTTATTAAAAGACTGTCAAAAAGTTAATAATTTATCCATACTTAATCCTGAACTTATTAATAATCCTGCAATATATAGTTTACTTACATCTAAATACCATAAATCTGAAGAACTTGGAATAAAAATGAATTTTGAAATATTTTTAGATTTAAAAACACTAAATATTAAAACATATGATTTATCTAAAATGCTTGGTATACTTTTAGATAACGCAATTGAAGCAGCTTCTAAATGCGAAGAAAAAGAAATTAATGTTATAATTAGAAAAGATAATAAAGCAAATAGGCAATTATTTATAATTGAAAATACTTATTCTAATAAAGATGTAGATACAGAAAAAATATTTGAAAAAGGTTATACTTCTAAAACAGATGAAGATATTCAAAACCACGGTATTGGTCTATGGGAGGTAAGAAAAATTTTAAAGAAAAATAATAATTTAAATTTATTTACTTCTAAGGATATCAAATTATTTAAACAACAATTAGAAATATATATTTAAAAGGGAAAAGAAGCTGTGTCGATCAGCTTCTTTTTATATATGAAATCAATTTGTATATTTTTTTATTAATCTTTTTTTATTAATGATGTAGGCATTTTTGGTTGATGAAAAGAATGCCATATAACACATGCTGTATTTGTAGATTTTGCATATTTTTCTGCAATTTTAGCTAATAATTTTAACATTTGTTTCCTCCTTTCTAAACTGCAAAATATTTGGTACTATTTTTTCGGGCGGACAGGGACGTCCGCCCCTACAAGTTGATTTTTGCTAAACTCTAAGCACCCTTATTTCGCCTTATTTTTATCTTTATGTAATTGTAAAATTAAGCTATGTTATTTAGTTTTATATATTCTCTATACCCAAATTTGCATTTTGTAATTTTATACATAAAACTACTTATTGATATTGTTTGCAGCAGTGTTCCAAATATTAATAAATTTGATATTATATTATCTTTTATAATTACTGCACATATTAGTGTTAATGTCATAGTTATATACGATAATTTTCTTTTTAGATTTCTATCTTTTTTTCTTAAAATTGGAACTTCTTCTGTATCTGCTGGAGCATAAAGTTTAATCATAATTATGCTAAAAAGCCATATTACAGCAGTTAAAATATATTTTATAAAAATAGGTCCTATAATAATATTTTTGCTTAAAAAAGCATTTCCTATATAAAACAGACTAGTTGCTATTATACAACCTATATGTGTTTTTAAATGAACTCCTCCAGAAAATGTTTTATATGGCATTATAAATATTAAAGCTAATATTGAAAGTTTTAAAACTCCAAATAAGTAAGCAATTAGAAGAATTATAAATGTTTTTGGAATTTCTCCTAATACTAATTGCAAACCATAATTTATAATTTCTGCCCTTTCTTCATCTATTTCTGGCATCTTGTTTTGAATTCTTTTAGTGATTTTCTTACATAATTTTTCTATCAAATAAAATCACCTCATTTCGCTTAAGATGATTTTATATTTAATTTGTCCCACAGAATAATTTTGTTTATAAACAGCAAAAAAACATATATGAAAATTTTAGAATTGTATTTTCATATATGTTTTTTTAGGTTTGTAAAAATTACATAAATTATTCTTCCCATCTTCCATAAATTCCACATGGAAGTATTAATTCTGAATTTGTCATTGGAAGCCCTATTTCTCCTGATGTAATTTTTCCTTTATGTTGTTTTAAATTAAGTCTTAGTAAATTACTTAAAACTTCTGCTGATATTCCTGTTGTATATGAGTTTATTAAGAAAAATAAAGGTTTTTCTGTTAATACTTTTGAGCATAAATTTATTAAATCTGCTATATTATTTTCAAACTGCCATACTTCTCCGAGATGCCCCTCTTCCATATGATGGAGGATCCATTATTATTGCATCATATTTATTTCCTCTTCTTATTTCTCTATTTACAAATTTTACTACATCATCAATTATGTATCTAACTGGTTTATCTTGTAATTTAGAAGATATAACATTTTCTTTTGCCCAAGCTACCATTCCTTTTGAACTATCAACATGGCAAACAGACGCTCCTGCATAAAGACAAGCTACTGTTGCGCCTCCTGTGTATGCAAAAAGATTTAATACTTTTATTGGTCTTTTTGCATTTTTTATTTTATTTATCATCCAATCCCAATTTACTGCTTGTTCTGGGAACAGTCCTGTATGCTTAAATCCCATTGGTTTTATATTAAATGTAAGGTCTCTATATTTTATTTGCCAATTATCTGGAATTTTTGTTTTATAAGTCCATCCTCCTCCACCACTGCTACTCCTTTTATATATGGCATTCGCATCATCCCATTTTTTTGGAAATGATTTTTCTTTCCATATTATTTGAGGATCTGGTCTTACTAGTGTTACATTTTTCCATCTTTCTAATTTTTCTCCATTTGCCATGTCTAATATTTCATAATCTTTCCAATTGTTTGCTATGTTCATTGTTACCTCTTTTCTTAAATTATAATTTGTGTGAATAATTTATTTTAAAATCTGTAAGGGCGGAACCCCGTGTCCGCCCGAAAAAATCGCATAAAATTGCGGGCAGACAGAGGCGTCTGCCCCTACAACGTTTGCAATTAATTCAATCACACAAATTACAATTTATCTAATCACTTAAATGTTTGTTAATATTTTAAAAAAATTATATATCAAAACTGTATTTATTGCCATTAATATTCCTAAACTTATTAATAATGCTGTTATAATTTTATGTTTTTTTATTGTATTTAATAATTTGCTATTTTTCTTTTCCTGCTTTTCTACTTCTCCATATCTATTCTCCCAAAACTCATCTTTTGTAATGTCTATCATATTTATACACTCCTTGTCCTTTTTTATTTTGTATATTATATTCAAGGAGTTTATTAAATATTACAACTTTCATAGGAGCTCTTTCTTTATATTTTTAGCTAATTCTTCGGTTATTCCTTTTATTTTTGAAATTTCTAAAATATCTGCCTTTTTTATTCCTTCTATGCTTCCAAATTTTTTTAATAGTTCTTGCTTCTTTTTTTCTCCTATTCCTTTTATTTTGTCTAATTTAGATTTTGTTGTATCTTTATCTCTTAATTTTCTGTTATATTCAATTGCTATTTTATGAACTTCATCTTGCATATTTGTTATAAAATTCATTATATCTTCTGTTAATTCTATTTCGCATTTATTTTCGTCTATTATTTTTTTTGTTTTATGCTTATCATCTTTTACCATTCCAAATACAGGAATTTCTATTTCGTATTTTTGAATTGCTTTTTTAATTGCTCTTATTTGAGTAATTCCTCCATCTGCAAAAATTACATCTGGAAGACTACCAAATGCTCCTTTAGGATTTTCTATCGAATGTCTAATTCTTCTAGTTACTACTTCCTCCATGCATTTTGGATCATCTTGTGTAAATACAGTTTTTATTTTAAATCTTCTAGCTAAATTTTTGTTAATTACTCCGATCTTTTGCTACGCACATTCCAGCTACCATATATTCTCCTGCTATATTAGATATATCAAAACATTCGATTTTTCTTGGTAAACTAACTAAATTTAAGGTTTCCTTTATTTTTAAAATTATACTTTCCTTTTCTTTTGTTCTATTATCTAAAGTAATTTTTGCATTGTTATTAGCCATCTCTATAAATCTTAGTTTTTCACCTTTTTGTGGAACTTTAAATTCTATTTTCTTTTGATCTTTATCAGATAATAATTTTTCTATTAATTCTACATCTTCTATAGTTTGTGGTAACATTATTTTGCTAGGTAAATCTATTTTATTTATATAATACTGTTTTATAAATTCTGTTAATGTTTCATTCTCTGTCAAATTGTTTGAATTATCAAAAAAATAGCGTTCTCTTCCTATCATTTTACTGTTTCTTACAAAAAATATTTCTATACATATTGATAATTCATTTTTTGCAATTCCTATAACATCTATTGCTTTCTCGTTTATATTAGATACCTTTTGTTTTTCTGAAATTCTTTCAATTGCTATTTTTTTGTCTCTTAATGCCGCTGCTTTTTCATATTCTTGTTTTTCTGCTAATTCTATAATTTCGTCATTTAAATTATTTATTATCTTTTTCGTTTTCCCTTCTAATAGCATTATAATTTGTTCTATTTGCTTATTATATTCTTCTTTACTAATATATCCCATACATGGTGCTAAACATTTTTTTATATGATAATTTAAACATGCTCTTTGGTTACTTTTAAAATTCTTACATTGTCTTATTTGAAAACGCTGTTTTATAAAGTCTACCATCTCTTTTGCTGCTCCTGCATTTGCATATGGTCCAAAATATTTTGCTCCATCATTTAAATTTTTTCTTGTCATAAATACATTTGGATAGTCTGATTTTACATCTATTTTTATGTATGGATATGTTTTGTCATCTTTTAAAAGCACATTAAATTTAGGCATATTCTTTTTTATTAGATTACATTCTAATATCAAAGCTTCTGCCTCATTATCTGTAACTATATATTCAAAATGGTCTATTAATGAAACCATTTTTTGGATTCTTGCAGTTTTATTTGTTTTACTAAAATATTGTTTTACTCTATTTTTTAATATAACTGCTTTTCCAACATATAGTATATTATCATTTTTATCTCTCATTATATAAACTCCCGGTTTTTCTGGAAGTTTTTTAAGTTCTTCTTTTAAATCGAACATTTTAACCTCTATAACAAAAATCTTTGTAAAATATCTTATATATTTATATCTGTATATGAGGTGTGAAGTTGGAAGTGTGAAGTGCGAAATATATTATTATATATAGATCACACCTCACACCTCACACTTCTCACTTCAATAATTTTTTTATAACTACTACTAAATACTAATTTTCTATATATCCTATATATGGAAGATTTCTATATTTTTCATCCCAGTCTAATCCATATCCTACAATAAATTTATCTGGTATTTGAAAACCTGTATAATCTACATTTACCTTTTTTACTCTTCTTTCTGGCTTGTCCAATAATGCACATAGTTTTATACTATTTGGTTTTTTCATTTTTAAATATTCTATTAAGTATGAAAGTGTTCTACCTGTGTCTATTATATCTTCTACCACTATTACATCCTTCCCTTGAATACTATCTTTTAAGTCTAATTTCATTTTTATTTCTCCAGTACTTTCTGTTCCTTCTCCATAACTTGATACTCTTATAAATTCTATCCTTACATCTTCATTGATTTTTCTTGCTAAATCTACTGTAAAAAATATTGAACCTTTTAATATACAAATAAGTATAATTTCCTTATTTTTGTATTCTTCGCCTATTTGTTTTGCTATTTCATCAACTCTTGCTTGTAATTTTTGTTCATCTATTAATACTTTTACTTCTTCCATATTATGCTCCTTCTATTTTTAATATATTTTATTATACTATTTTTACCTACTTTTTTCAACATATAATTTTAACATAAAATCATTTTAAAAATTACTAAAAATATTGCTCCTGGAAGTCCAAGTATTCCGAACAAATATTGAAGTTACTATATTTAATCCTATATGAAAGTTAAATGTAGCACCTATTAAATTTATTACTGCTATTAAAATACCACCCAAAACAGAATTAAGGACTAATTTTAATATTTTTTTTATTGGTGTTAAAAATATTTTTCCAAATATAATAATCCCTATTATGCAAAATAAAAAAATAATTATAGTACTAGTGTTATCCATAAGCTTATCCTCCACTTCAATACTATAATTATGCTCGTCTTTTTATTAATATTACTATATTGCCTTTGTTTCTTCTAATCCCATTTTTAAATTATTAATCATATCTACAGACATTCCTTTTTGTTTTACTTGTTTTATTAAATAATCTAGTTTTGCTTTACTTGCTTTTATTTGATATGAATAATAATCTACTAATTCTAACTCTGCAGTTTCAAAATTTTTATTTGCTATTCCTAATTCCCTCTTTGTATCTAATATAGATTTTAATAATTCTAATTCATTTTCTTTATTTTCCATACTCATTCTCCAATCGTTATATACAAATTTATATCTAGTATATTCCAATTTAAGAATAATTATGTAATTTAATAAAATTATTTATATAATTCTTCAATATTAAATTTTCTTACATTCTCTACGCATTCTTTTAAAAAATATTGATCTGTTTGACCTGCTATATAATCAACAATTGTTCTTTTAATATTTGTCAAATCTTCTTTATCCTTTATAAATTCATATAAATTTTTTTCAGATTGTGTAAGTTTTTTATTTTCATCATATTGTTCTACCTTCTTTAGATAGCACTCATACAATTCGTAGAATAGTTCTTCTACCAACTGCTGATGTTTATTTGCTTCTGCTGACGCATATATATATTTATAATTCCAATCTTGTAGTTTCATTAAAGCTTCAAATATTTTATCTGAAAATGCTAAATAAGGTTTTTCAAAGCTGTTTATTATTATATCTTTTATTAGAGTATCTACCATTTGAGAATTAGTGTCTCCTAACACTTTTGTTACTCTTCTTGGTATATCTGTTCTTTTTATTGTTTCTATTTTTATGGAATCTTCTATATCTCTTCCTATATATGCAATTACATCTGATAATCTAACTACAGATGCTTCTAATGTCATTGGAACTATTTTTTTGCTATAGTCTTCTTTATTAAATGCATTATACAAATCTGTTTCAAAATCTAACTTAGTCTTTTTATTATTATACTTATATTTATTAATAAGAATTTCTCCATTATGAGAAAGTATTCCATCTAATGTTTGAACACTTATATTTACTTTTTCTAAATCTTTTAATACTCTTACACTTTGAGCATTATGGCAGAAGTATCCTATATTTTCTTTTTTACATATATCGTTTAAATATTTTTCTCCTTTATGCCCAAATGGAGTATGCCCTACATCATGGCCTAATGCTATAGCTTCTATTAAGTCTTCGTTTAGTCTTAGACTTCTACCAATAGTTCTTGCTATTTTAGAAACTAATTGAACATGTAATACTCTATGAGTTATGTGGTCATTTTTTGTAAATGAATATACTTGTGTTTTATCTATATATCTTGTATATGCTAAAGAATGTATTATTCTATCTATATCTCTAAAAAATATTGGTCTTATTTCTTCTTTAGTTTTTTTTATTGAATCTGCATTATATGATTTACATGCATATTTTGATAATATAATTTCTCTAGACAGCATGTTCACTCTTGCTTTTTCTAAAACTTCGTTCATTTGTACACCTCTTTTGAAATTATATACGAGTTTTTGCCTATTGTAAATAGAAATTTATAGCATTTACTTGCAAATTTTAAATTTACGTGTTACAATAGAAAAAGTGAAAATTTATTTTTACTTTAAGGAGGTGCAAAATATATGCCAAATATCAAATCTGCAATAAAAAGAGTTGATGTTATCGAAAAGAAAACATTAAGAAATAATATGGTTAAATCAGAATACAAAACAGCTATAAAAAAATTCGAAGCTGCTGTATTAGAAGGAAATAAAGAAAATTCTGAAAAATTATTAAGCGAAGCTGTTAAAAAAATTGATAGTGCTTGTTCAAAAGGTGTTATCAAAAAAAATACTGCTTCTAGAAAAAAATCAAATTTAGCAAAAAAATTAAACAAATTAGCATAATAAAAAAACAAATCGATTACGATTTGTTTTTTTATTACTTGTTATAAATTATATTTTGTAGAAAATGATTGATTGCAAACGTTGTAGGGGCGAACTTGTTCGCCCGCGCTTCGAAGAACGGGCGATTAAAATCGCCCCTACATCTTGGTATAATTCCTTCGATACATTTCGTGTCGCCGTGGGCGGCGACCCCTACAATATTTTAAATTAAATTTTTTCTACAAATTACAATTTTCCCCTTCCAGTAATTACCTTTGATTTGCTTATATTATATATGTTACCATTATATATAGATATAAAATTATTGGAGGTATTTACATATGATAAAAAAATTAACAAATGATATAAAAGAACTAGATAAAGATATTTTAAAAATTATGTTTTCAGGATTTAAATTTTCTTTTTTTATTTGCCTATTATCTTCTATTGTATTGCTTACATACATAGTAAATCCTATATCATACATACTATTCGAAGCTGGTACTATTTTATTTAAAACAGGTTTAACTTTTGCTGTTTCATTTTTTATTTGTGGTTTTGTAATAAATTGTATTAAAAAGCAAATCACTTAATATCTCTACATAACTATTTCGAATGATTAATTAATTTCTATCCTTTACCTTTTCGATTTAATGAAAATTTTTAAATTTTCATTAAACAGTTAAAAGCTAAAATAATTAATTTTTGACAATCAACAGGTCGTTAGACCTTTGTTTCAAAAATTAATATTTTAGCTTATTATAATTTATATTTCTTTATAACTCTTGCTAAATAATAATTTTAGGAAGGTATCTTAAATCTATTTCTTTAATTCTTCTAAGAATAATTTATTAAGCATTTGAGGATTTGCTTTTCCTCTTGTTTCTTTCATTGCTTGACCTACTAAAAATCCTAACGCTTTATCTTTTCCTACTTTAAAATCAGCTATAGATTGTGGATTGGCTTCTAATATTTTTATTACTACTTCTTTTATTGCCCCTTCGTCTGATATTTGAACCCAACCTTTTTCTTCTATTATTTTTTGAGGTTCTTTTGGTTCTTTAAACATTTCTTGTAGCACTTTTTTTGCAATACTTGAACTTATAGTTCCTTTATCTATTAACAGTATTAAATTTCCTAATTGTTCTGGTGAAAATGGTATTTCTTTTGCTTCCATTTCTTCTGAATTTAAGTATCCTATTATATCTGTCATTATTATATTGCTTACTGCTTTTGGATTATTGCATATACTATTTGCTTTTTCAAACATATCTGATAACGCTTTTTCTGCTGTTAATACTTTTGAATCATATTCTGGAAGATTAAATTCTTTTACATATCTTTCTCTTCTTACTTCTGGCATTTCTGGTAAAGTTTTTCTTATATTTTCTTTCATTTCTTCAGATATTTTAATTATCGCTAAATCTGGCTCTGGAAAATATCTGTAGTCTTTTGCATCTTCTTTGCTTCTCATCGAAAATGTTTTTCCAGATACATCATCCCATCTTAAAGTATCTTGAGTTACTTCTCCACCATCTTCTAGTACATCTATTTGTCTTTGAGCTTCGTAATCTATCGCTCTTACAATTGATCTAAATGAGCTCATATTTTTCATCTCTGTTCTAGTTCCAAATTCTTTTGAACCTTTTCTTCTTACAGATACGTTAACATCTGCTCGAAGTGATCCTTCTTCCATTTTACAATCTGAAACTTCTATATATTCTAATATTGATTTTAATTTTTTAAGATATGCATCAACTTCTTTGCTACTTCTTAAATCTGGTTCAGATACTATTTCTATTAATGGAACTCCTGCCCTATTTAAGTCTACTAGGCTTCCTCTTCCATAGTCATCATGATTTAATTTTCCTGCATCTTCTTCTATGTGTATTCTTGTTAATCCTATTTTTTTCTTTTCTCCATCTACTTCTATTTCGATATACCCTTTTTCACAAAGTGGCATATCAAATTGTGATATTTGGTATGATTTTGGTAAATCTGGATAGAAGTAATTTTTTCTATCATTTTTACTTATACTTGCTATTTCACAATTTGTAGCAAGTCCTGCTTTTATTGCATATTCTACTACTTTTTCATTTAAAACTGGAAGTGCACCTGGCATTGCCATACACACTGGACAGCAATGTGTATTTTCTTTTCCACCAAATTCTGTTGGACAAGAACAGAATATTTTTGTTTTAGTAGATAATTCACTGTGAACTTCTAGTCCTATTACTATTTCATAATCTTGGTTTGACATATATTTTTCTCCTTAACTTTGAAGTGGGATGTGAGATGTGGGAAGTGGGAAATTACTTCACACCTCACACTTCACACCTCATATTTTTATTTATTTTTAATAGACATTACATATATTTTTGTAAACATTTTAGTTTTTAAATGTAGGTCTGTAATTCTCCATAAATTTTGTTTCTTGTTCATATGTGTATGCTGCTCTGATTATTGTTTCTTCGTCAAATTGTTTTCCTATTAATTGCATTCCTATTGGCATACCTTCACTATTTACTCCGCAAGGAATAGAAATTGATGGAACACCTGCTACATTTATTGGTACTGTACATAAATCTTCCATATATAATTCTAATGGATTATTTGATTTTTCTCCAATATTAAAAGCAACATTAGGTGCTGTTGGAGCAATTATAACATCATATTTTTCAAAAGCACTGTTAAATTGATCCTTTATTAATGTTCTTACTTTTTGAGCTTTTTTATAATATGCATCGTAATACCCTGAAGAAAGTACATATGTTCCAAGTATGATTCTTCTTTTTACTTCATCTCCAAATCCTTCAGTTCTAGAATTTACATATATATCTTTTAAACTTTCAAAATTTTTAGTTCTATATCCATATCTAATTCCATCAAATCTACCTAGGTTTGAACTTGCCTCTGCACAAGCTATAATATAATAAGTAGCTAATGCATAGTCAGCAATAGGAAGACTAAATTCTTCTACAATTGCTCCCATTTCCTCATATTTTTTAATTGCATTTTTAACTGATATTGATACTTCTTCGTTTATTCCTTCTCCAAAGTATTCTTTTGGAACACCTATTTTTAGTCCTTTAACATCCCTTACTAATGCTTTTGTATAGTCTTTTTTGTCAACATTTGCTGATGTAGAATCTTTTTCATCATGTCCTGCAATTAGATTTAATAATATCGCTGAGTCTTCGACATCTTTTGTAATTGGCCCAATTTGATCTAAAGATGAAGCATATGCTATCAAACCATATCTTGAAACCAAACCATAAGTAGGTTTTAAACCTACAACCCCACATAGTGAAGCAGGTTGACGAATTGATCCTCCTGTATCAGAACCTAATGCCCACGGAACCATATTAGCAGCTACTGCTGATGCAGCTCCTCCTGAAGAGCCTCCTGGAACTTTATTTAGATTCCATGGGTTACAAGTCTTTTTAAATGCTGAATGTTCTGTTGTAGTCCCCATAGCAAACTCATCCATATTAAGTTTTCCTAAAGATACTAATCCTTCTTCATTTAATTTTTCAATAACTGTTGCATTATATGGAGCAATAAAATTTTCTAGCATTTTAGAACTACAAGTAGTTTTTGTTCCTTTTATACACATATTATCTTTTATTCCTATTGGAATACCTTCAAATTTTGTTTTTCTCTCTTTAATAGTTTGCACTTTTCCTAAAGCTTCTTTATCTGTAAGTGTAACAAAAGCTTGTACATCTTTTTCTTTATCATTTATTCTATCTATATAACTTTTTGTTATTTCTTCTAATGTTATTTCTTTATTATCTAATTTTTCTAACAATTCATGAACTGTTAATTCATAAAGTTCCATCAAAATTCTCCTCTCCATTATTAGTATTGAAGTGTGAAGTGTGCGGTGTGAAGTGTGAAATTAAGGTAAATCCTACGAAGCCTATCCCTAAAATCACACCTCACACATCTCACATCACACCTCATAATTATAATTTTTCTTTTATCCTATTTGTTTATATCACCTTAGGGATTCTAAACATCCCATCCTCTTGCTCTGTTGCATTTTGAAGTAATGCTTCTTTATCTTCAAATTCTTTTACTTCGTCTTTTCTAAATACATTTACATTGTTTAATGTTCCTATTGATTCTTTTACATTTTCTGTATCTACACTATTTATTATTTGTGCAAAGTTTAATATATCTTCTAAATTTTTTGCATATTCATCTATTTCATTTTCTTCAATTTTTAAATCAGCAAGTTTCGCAATATGCAATATTTCTTCTTTACTAACAGCCATTTAATTTCTTCCTTTCTTTATATATTAATAATGTATTAATTATATAGTTTTTAAAATTAAAATACAACTATATACAAACTATTTTAAGCCATTTTAATTTTCTTCTATATCTTTTTTTATAAAATTCTTCAAATAGCGGGTCGCCGAGGACTGCGACCCCTACTTTTCTTCTATATCAATTTTTATTTTTAATTCTCTTAGTTGTTCTCTTGTAACTATTCCAGGTGCTTTCATTAATAAATCTTCTGCTTTGCTTGTCATTGGAAATGCTATTACATCTCTTATTGTTTCTACATCTGCAAGTAACATTATCATTCTATCTACACCTGGTGCAATTCCTGCGTGTGGTGGAGCACCGTATTGGAATGCTGTATATAGTGCTCCAAATTTTTTTTCTAAATCATCTTTACTATATCCTGCAATTTCAAATGCCTTTTTCATAATTTCTATATCATGATTTCTTACTGCACCTGAAGATAATTCTACACCATTACAAACTAAATCATATTGATATGCAAGTATCTCTAATGGATTTTTAGTTAATAAATCTTCTAATCCTCCTTGTGGCATTGAAAATGGATTATGACTAAATTCTATTTTTCCATCTTTTAATTCATACATTGGAAAATCTACTATCCAGCAAAATTCAAATTTATTTTTATCAATTAAATCTAATCTTTTTCCTAACTCTGTTCTTATTTCTCCTGCAAGCTCTTCTACTCTGCCTGGTTTTTCTGCAATAAAGAATATTGCATCACCTTCTTTTGAGTTAGTTCTTTTTAACATTTCTTCTTTTGCTTCCTCTGTTATAAATTTAGCAATAGGTCCTTGGAAACTTCTATCTTCTAATATTCTAAGCCATGCAAGTCCTTTTGCTTTTAAATCTTTTATTGCATAATCTGTCATTCCTTCAAAGAAGCTTCTTGGTTCATCTTTAACATCATGAACTGCAATTATCCTTACTATTCCACCTTTAAAAGCTCTTAAATCTAATGTTTCAAATATATCCGTAACATCAACTATTTCAAGTGGATTTCTTAAGTCTGGTTTATCTGTTCCATATTTAAGCATTGCTTCCTTGTATGGAATTCTAATAAATGGTGCACTGCTAACTTTTTTATCAGAAAACTTTTCAAATGTATCTGGTATTACTTTTTCTATAACTTCAAATACATCTTCTTGCTCAGCAAATGACATTTCCATATCTAGTTGATAAAATTCACCTGGAGATCTATCTGCTCTTGCATCTTCATCTCTAAAGCATGGTGCTATTTGAAAATACTTATCTATTCCTGATACCATTAATAATTGTTTAAATTGTTGTGGTGCTTGTGGAAGTGCATAAAATTTTCCTGGATGAACTCTACTTGGCACTAAATAATCTCTTGCTCCTTCTGGTGAAGAACTTGTTAATATTGGTGTTTGAACTTCTAAAAATCCTTGTTCTATCATTTTTTGTCTTAAATATTGAATAATATTAGCTCTTAAAACTAATCTATCTTTCACTTCTTTTCTTCTTAAATCTAAAAATCTATATTGTAATCTTAAATCTTCTCTAACAAACTTGTCACTATCAATATCAAATGGGAGCTTTTTTATTCTTTTCCCTAAAATTTCTATATTTTCTATGACTACTTCAACTTCTCCAGTAGCAATCTTTTTATTCAATGTTTCCTCGTCTCTTTTTCTAACTATTCCTTCAACTTTAACTGTTGACTCTAGTGGAATATGTGAAGCAAATTCCACTTCTTCTGTTTTTCCAGATGTAACAACTTGTGTAATTCCGATACATATCTCTTATATCTAAAAAAACAACTCCTCCTAAATCTCTAATTGTCTCAACAAATCCTGAAATTATAACTTTTTCTCCAACATTACTTAATCTTATTTCATCACATCTATGTGTTTTATATTTACTCATTTTTATCTCCTTTTCTTTTAAATAATTGGTCACTATCCAAAATTATAGTAACTGGTCCATCATTTATTAGGCTTACTTTCATATCTGCTCCAAAAATTCCTGTTTGTACATTTATATTTTCTTTTTTACATTGTTCTATTACGTATTCATACAATTCATTTGCAAAATCTGGTTTTGCAGCATCTATAAATGCTGGTCGGTTTCCATCTTTGCAATTTGCATATAATGTAAATTGAGAAATTAATAATAATTCTCCTTTAACATCTTTTAATGCTAAATTCATTTTTTCGTTTTTATCTTCAAATACTCTTAAATTTATTAGTTTTTTAACTAATCTGTCAGCTATTTCTATATTATCGTTATGAGTTATTCCTACTAATACTAAAAAACCTTTATTTATTTTTCCTACAATTCCATTATTAACTTCTACACTAGCTTCATTTACTCTTTGAATTACAAATTTCATTTGTAAGCCTCCTTATTTATTTTTAAGTCTAATTGTTTCCGAAAAAGTTTAATTATATTAAACCTCATTTCACATTTCCCCTTTCTCATTTTAAATATGTTAGTAAAACATTTTTTATGTACAATAAGTACAAAAAAAACGTCCTACTGCATAATGCAGGGACGAAATTATTTTTTCCGCGGTACCACCCTAACTTGAAAGTTATTTATATTATAACTTTCCACTTTATACTACTTGCTCCAATGCGTTGCGTAAACTATGTTTATTTAAACTGCTCTCAGCCGTTGACAGTTATTCTCTTAAAACAACCTCTAGTTACTTTCCATCTTCATCACAATATTTATTATTTTGATATTATACAATATATTATATCTATTGTCAAATTTTTTATTCCGTAATGATTGCAAATTTTTGCTATTTATAGTAAACTTGTTGTATTAGCAAACTTATTATGGAGGTTTTTATGTTAGATATTAAATTTGTAAGAGAAAATCCTGACTTAGTTAAGGAAAATATTAAGAAAAAATTCCAAGATCATAAATTAGAATTAGTTGATCAAGTTATAGAATTAGACAAAAAATATAGAGAATTCCAATTAGAAGGAGATACACTTAGAATGGACCGTAATTCTTTAAGTAAAGAAATCGGAAATCTTATGCGTCAAGGTAAAAAAGAAGAAGCTGAAGTTACTAAATCTAAAGTTAATGAAATCAATTCTAAATTAGAAAATATAGAAAAAGAAACTGAAGAATATAGTAACAAAATTAAAGAAATTATGATGAGAATTCCAAACATTATTCATGATTCTGTTCCTATTGGAAAAGATGATAGTGAAAATGTTGAAATTAAAAAGTATGGAGAGCCAGTTGTTCCAAATTATGAAATTCCATATCATACAGATATAATGGAAAAATTAGCAGGCATTGATTTAGAATCAGCTCGTAGAGTTGCTGGTAATGGTTTCTACTATTTAATTGGTGATATTGCAAGACTTCACTCTGCAGTTATATCTTATGCTAGAGATTTTATGATAAATAAAGGTTTTACTTATTGTATTCCACCTTTTATGATTCGTAGTGATGTTGTAACAGGTGTTATGAGTTTTGAAGAAATGGATGCAATGATGTACAAAATTGAAGGCGAAGACTTATATCTAATAGGTACAAGTGAACACTCTATGATAGGAAAATTTAAAGGACAAATATTACCTAAGGCAGAATTACCTTATACAATGACATCTTATTCTCCATGTTTTAGAAAAGAAAAAGGTGCACATGGTATTGAAGAAAGAGGTGTATATAGAATACATCAATTCGAAAAACAAGAAATGATAGTTGTTTGTGAACCAGAAGAAAGTTACGATTGGTATAACAAAATGTGGTCATACACTGTAGAACTATTTAGAAGTTTAGATATACCTGTTAGAACTTTAGAATGCTGCTCAGGAGATTTAGCAGATTTAAAAGCAAAATCTTGTGATGTTGAAGCTTGGAGTCCAAGACAACAAAAATATTTTGAAGTTGGAAGTTGTTCTAACTTAACAGATGCTCAAAGCAGACGTCTTGGAATTCGTGTAAAAGGAGAAAAACAAAATTATTTTGCGCACACATTAAATAATACTGTTATTGCTCCTCCTCGTATGCTTATAGCATTTTTAGAAAACAATTATAACGAAGATGGAAGTATAAATATCCCTGTGGCATTAAGACCATATGTTGGAGGAATTGAAAAGATTAAGCCAAAGAATTAATTTATAAATTGTAATTTTGAGGTGTGATGTGGGATGTGTGAGGTGTGCTTTTAGGGATAGGCTTCGTAGGCTTGACCTTAATTTCTCACTTCTCACCTCTCACTTCACATTTCCATACAAATTCCAATTTGTTAGAAAGGAATTAAACCATGCAAATCAAAAACCCTAAATTTGAAATATCAGCAGTTAGTCCAAAACAATATCCAAATTCAGGACTTCCTGAAATTGTTTTAGTTGGTAAATCTAATGTTGGTAAATCTTCTTTTATTAATACAATGATTAATAGAAAAAGTTTAGCAAGAACTAGTAGTGAACCTGGTAAAACTAGACAAATCAATTTTTATAATATAGATAATAATTTTTATTTTGTAGATTTACCTGGATATGGTTATAGCAAAATGAGTAAATCAGAACAAGTTAAAGTTGGAAGTTTTATAGAGCAATACTTGCAAATTAGAAACGAAATAGCTTTAATTGTATTTTTAATAGATATTAGACATGACCCAACAGAAAATGATAGATTAATGTATGACTATATTATAAACAAAGCAGGAAATCATCCTTGTTTGATTATTGCAAATAAAGCTGACAAATTAGCACCTACCAAAGTAGCTGCAAGAGTACAAGAATTACAAAACTTATTAAATCCTTTAAAAGATATTACATTCCTTCCATTCTCTTCTGAAAAGAAAAACTATTCAGAAGAAGTTTGGAATGAAATTGAGAAATATTTGTAGATTAATTTATAGAACAACAGTGGACTTTCTTTCCTGTCAGACTGTTTAAATTTATTGCAAAGTCCACGCCCGTTGTTCGTCCGCCAAAATTTTGAAAAAATTTTGTGTGGAATATTTGCGAAGCTTTTATTCGTATTTTACATTTAATAAATACAACCCATGTGCTGGAAGTGTTTTTCCTGCTTTGCTCCTATCTTTCGACTCTATAATATCTGGTATTTCTTCTGCTTTTATTTTTCCAAGTCCTACATCTACTAATGTTCCAGATATTATTCTTACCATATTGTATAAAAATCCATTACCTGTTAATTCTATTTTTATTTTATCTCCATCTTCTATTACTTCTGCACTATAAATTGTTCTTACACTACTTTTACTACTTGTACCACTTGCTTTAAATGCTTTAAAGTCGTGTTCTCCTTCAAAATATTTTGCTGCCTTTTGCATTTCTTCTATGTTTAACTCCATTGGTATATGGCATTCTAAATCTCTATAAATTGCAGTTCCTTGTTTTGAATTATTTATTACATATCTATATGTTTTTTGCTTTGCATTATATCTAGAATGAAATCTTTCTTCTACTTCTTCTGCTTCTTTTATAATAATACTTTTTTTTAGTTTAGAATTTATAGCTATCGCAAATTTTTCTATTGGCAAATTACTATTTGTTTTAAAATTTGCAACTTGACCAAATGCATGAACTCCAGCATCTGTTCTGCCAGAACCAATTAATTCTACTTCTTCTCCTGTTATTTCTTTTATTGCATTTTCTATTTCACCTTGTATATTTAGTTTGTCTGGTTGTTTTTGCCAGCCGTTAAATTTCTTTCCATCGTATTCTATTGTTAGTTTAATGTTTCTCATTTTATTTCTCCTAATTTTTATAGTTTCTATTTACTTTTTGTAAAAATATGTTATAATAAATTTAGAAATAGGAAGCCACAAAAAAGTGGTTGCCATTGAAAATGGTTTTATAGACACATTCTCTAACGGTCAAGCAGAGAATGTGTCTTTTTTTATTGTTTGCTTATAACTATAGCTAGAGCTATAATTAAGGCAAATGCTATTATGGTTGTTATTATCCATGCTGATAAAAGTAATACTATTATATGTAACATTGTTTCTTCTATCATTAGCATCACCTCCTTATCTTATGTATAAAGAGATGACAACCACACTTCTGCTTTTTCCTATTTCATAAGCTATTATACAAAAATTGGAAATATTAGTCAATGCTTTTTTGACAATTTTTACTTAATATCAAAAAAACAGAAACATTATTTCGTTTCTGTTTTATTGTTTTTTATTGATTTCATTTTTTCTTTTAGTATT
Source organism: Clostridia bacterium (assembly GCA_017397545.1). Taxonomy (GTDB): domain Bacteria; phylum Bacillota; class Clostridia; order TANB77; family CAG-508; genus CAG-452. The sequence continues at coordinate 3,355 of JAFQIK010000023.1, read as the reverse complement.
GTTCTTTTATTTTTTAGCTCTTCATTCCCAAATCTTTTTGTTACTACATTTTTTATTAAAATCTGTCTTAATGCATCTTCTTTTACATCCATTATTAATGTTCCATCTTTTGCAACAGATATTTTTCCAGTTTCCTCTGATACAACAACAACTATTGCATCTGATTCTTGTGACATCCCAACAGCTGACCTATGTCTTGTGCCAAGTCTTTTTGAAATATTTTTATCATTTGATAATGGAAGCAGGCATGCTGCTGATTTTATTTTATTTTCACTAATTATAACTGCACCATCATGAAGTGGTGTTTTAGGATTAAATAAATTTACTAATAATTGTGGAGATATTTCGCTATTCATTATTATTCCTGTATCTGCTATATCTTGAATTTTTATATCTCTTTCTATTACAATTAAAGCTCCTGTTTTCTTTTTTGCAAGCTCTGTTGCAGCTATTACAACTTTATATATATTTTCTTTAGTTTTTGTTTTTATATCTTTATCTATTCCAAAAAACTTTGTTAATTTACTAGTACCGTAATTGCTCTAATGCACGTCTTAGTTCTGGTTGAAAAATTATAATTAATAATATTACTCCATATGTCATAAATGAAGTTAAAATATAATTTAAAATATGTAATTCTAATATTGAACTAATTAATGTAAATATTATTAAAAATGCTATACCTTTTATTAATTGCCATGCTCTAGTTTCTTTTATTATTTGTATTAGCTTAATTGCTAAAAACAGCACTATTGCTATATCTATTATAAGCATAACTATTCTTATTGGGCTATCTTTTAATAAATTTAAATAGTTAATTATATCTTGTCCTGTATATTTTAAATTAAGGTTAAATAAAGTGTTTTTCATTTGTTTACCTTTCTATCTTTAAATTTTAAGGCGCAATTTGGTATTTCTTACCGACACCGCCCCTACACATTTATTATACAAACAATTGCCATAACAATGTTATTCCTGCACCAAACACCATAAGACCTGCTAAAACTCCTGCTACTATTCTAGTTACTAATTTTTGTTTATCTATTTTTTTCTTTTTTGCCATTTGTATTTCACTCCTTTTTAATTTGTCCATGGTGATATACTACCACAATAAGATTAGTTTTTCAATTAGTTTATTGTAAAAAATATTTATTTTTATTGTTTTAGAAAATTCTTTGGAGCACGGGTCGATGTAGGCATCGACCCCTACAATATTTCACCTTGTTTTGTGTTTCGGGCAGGCACAAGACCTGCCCCCTACAATATTTACAATAAATTTTACCAAAATACATTCGCTGAATGGACTCTCTTGTTTATATTTTTTCCAATGGAACTACTCTTAGTGTATACCCCATTGGATACAAAAGTTTTATAAGCGTATTTGTTTGTGGAGAATTTGCATATTTTTCTAGTCTTGCAATTACAGGTTGTTTAATTCCACTTTTTTTGCTTAACTCTCTTTGAGTAAGTTTGTTTTTCTTCCTTGCCTCTATTGTAGCTTCTATAATATCCATTTCTAACTGTATTTCAGCTTGCTGTTCTGGTGAAATATTTAATTTCTCTTTAAACTCTTCCCATGTCTCCCATTTTTCATTTTTCATTTCTATCACTCCAATCTTTTAAAAACCTCTTTGCTTTATCAATTTCCATTTGAGGCGTTTTTCTTGTTGTTTTCATAAAAATACTTAATAGTATAAATGTATTTTTATCATAATATGCAAAAAGTATTCTATCTCTTAATTGTATTTGCATGATAACATATTTGTTATCTAGGTTCAATATTAAATTTTATTTTTTTGAAATATTTGGAAAGAAATTTCCATGAATTTTTGAATTTAAATTTATTTGATTTTAAATATGATTTTATTTTATAACAGTAATTATCATTTTTCAATAAAATGTTAAAAGCTAAAATAATTAATTTTTGACAAATGAGCATTCATTTTCAAAAATTAATATTTTAGCGTGAATTTATTTTTATTGTTTTGATCAGTTTCTCTGAAGAACAAACAAATGCAATTTACTTTTTTAACTAAAATTTGTATAAATTATTCTCCTAACACAAATCCACCATCTTTGGTTTTCCTTACTTGTTTAGTCTTTATCATATAAGTTCTTAATTCTTTTAATATTTCTTCCTTTTTTATGTTTAGCTTACTTTCCATCTTTTTTAAAGCTTCTTCTACTGTTAAACCTTGGTTTATATTATGCATTAATATTTGTGCATAAGTTTGTCCTATATTCTCTGACTTTATTTCGTCTTCTTCCTCTAATAATATTTGGTCTGCTACTTTATCTTCTATATCCTGTGAATCATCTTTTATACCTCTATCAAAAACATTTATCTCTTTTTCATCACCTTTATGATTTTGGTATGTTCCTCCAAAAGAGATCTCTTTTGGTCTTTTTAATTGTTGTATACATCTATATTTTATATATATACTTATTCTTAATCTTATTATTTTTTTTAATATATCTTCGTTATCTTCAAAATTTTTTTCTATGTCTCCACATTTTTGCAATATATAAATAATTGAATCACTTGCTATGTCTGGTTGTAAGTATCTACAACCATATCTGTTACAACTACTTTTGCTACGTTTTTCTGCTTCTTCTACAATAATTTTTGCATATCGTTCAGCAAACTTTTTACTACATGCTATTTTCTTTCCTATCCATAATTTACCGCGTTTGTTCTAAAGTTTCTTTATATGTATCCAAATATTTGCCATCCATTCCTAAGCATAATATAATTGTATCTATAGTACAATTATATTTTTTAGATAAATTAACTAATTCTTCCTGAGAATAATATCTTGACTCCTGCTTTAATATATACTTAATTCTATCTATTTTTTCTTTATCTTTATAATGTATTACTTTTGCATTTGTTCCTTGGTATTTTATGGTTGTATAACTACTATAACTTATTCCTAACAACTCTGCAAATTCTACTTCTGTCATTTTTTCTTTATATGGCTCATATAATTCTTTAAAAGATTCGTAATTTATTGATTGGCCTGGCTTTACTTTTCCTCTATCTAATAATTCTTCTATTATCTCTTGCTTTTCCTCTTCACTTATTTTTTCTATTCTTTCTCTTAATACTTTTGTTTTTATTCCTCGGTGTTTTATGTTCATATAGTTACGATAACTTATTCCTAACAATTCTGCAAATTCTAGTTCTGCCATCTGTTCTTTATGTGGCTCATATAATTCTTTAAAATATTCGTAATTTATTGATTGGCCTGGTTTTACTTTTCCACTATTTAATAATTCTTCTATTATCTCTTGCTTTTCTTCTTCACTTATTTTTTCTATTCTTTCTCTTAATACTTTTGTTTTTATTCCTTTA
>JAFQIK010000022.1 GCA_017397545.1 Clostridia bacterium | reverse complement strand
CCATATTTTTACAGGTTTTGTATACAAAAAAGAGAAAATTCTTATTGATATTTCTGAATTTTCTCTTTTACATACTAAATTCTTTCTATCTGGAATTTACTTTTTTAAGTAACCTTTTTTATAGTTGAATTTTTATAATTTCTTTTTAGCAAAATATTATTTTTCGGACGAATAATTAAATTATTATACATAGCATATCGGTTTAATGAAAAATTTTAATTTTTCATTAAAATGTTAAAAGCTAAAATAATTAATTTTTGACAACCAACAGGTCGTAAGACCTTTGTTTCAAAAATTAATATTTTAGCTTGATTAATATTTTATTCAACCGTTACTGATTTTGCTAAATTCCTTGGCTTATCTACATCCAATCCTTTTTCTTTTGAAATATAATATGAGAAAAGTTGCATTGGTATTACAGAAAGCACTGGTGATATTAATGGATTTGTTTTTGGAATTTTTATTACTTGACTTAATCCATCATTTTTTATATCCTCACTTGTAATTGCAAATACTTTTGCTCCTCTTGTTACAACTTCTTGCACATTACTTATTGATTTTTCTACTAAATCAGGATTTGTCATTGTTGCAATTACTGTTACATCATTTTCTATTAACGCTATTGGTCCATGTTTTAATTCTCCAGATGCATAGCTTTCAGAATGTATATATGATATTTCTTTTAGTTTTAGTGACCCTTCCAAACTTACAGCATAATCTGTTCCTCTTCCTAAAAAGAACATATCTTTTTCTTTATAAACTTTTTTTGCAAAATTCTTAACTTGGTTTGTATCTTTTAAAATTTCTTCTATCTGTGATGGTAAATTTAGTATATCTTGTTTTAAATTATTAATTATTTCTTTTTCTACTCTTTCTAATTTCTCAGCAAAATATATTCCTAAAATATTAAGTAATACTACTTGTGATGTATATGCTTTTGTTGATGCAACTGCAATTTCTGGACCAGCATGTGTATATATTGAATAATCTGCTTCTCTTGTTATTGAACTTCCTATTACATTAGAAATTGCTAGTGTTTTTGCTCCTTTTGATTTTGCAAGTTTTAATGCTGCTATTGTATCTGCTGTTTCTCCTGATTGGCTTATATAAATACATAAAGTTTTCTCATCAACTAAAGGTTCTCTATATCTAAATTCTGATGCAATATCTACTTCTACTGATATTTTACAAAGTTTTTCAATTGTTGTTTTTGCTACTAATCCAGCATGCATTGCTGTACCACATGCAACTATATATATTTTATTTAAACTTTGCAAATACTCTTTAGTTAAGTTTAATCCTTCTATTTCTATACTTCCATTATCAAGTTTTGCTCCTACTGTTTCTCTAATTGCTTTAGGCTGCTCATATATTTCTTTAAGCATAAAATCTTCGTATCCATCTTTTTCTGCAGATAGAGCTCCCCATTCTATACTTTTTATCGGTTTTTGAATTTCTTTTAAATCTTGATTATAGAATTTAACTTCGTCTCTTGATAATTCTACAATTTCATTATCGTCTAACAAATAAAAATCTTTTGTATAAGAAAGGATTGCCGGTATATCTGATGATAAATAATTTTCTCCATTCCCTTTACCTATTACTAATGGGCTATCTTTTCTTACTACAATCATTTTATCTTTATTATATATAGATAATATTTCTATTGCATAACTTCCTTTTAAATCTTTGCATGTACTTTTTACTGCTCTTAATATTTTTTTATCATCATCTGTTTTATCTTGTTCAAAGTAATAATGAATTAAATTTGGAATTACTTCTGTATCTGTAGCAGATAAAAACTTATATCCTTTTTCAATCAACATATTTTTTAATTCATTATAATTTTCTATAATTCCATTATGCACTACTGCAAATGAATTACTATTATCCATATGAGGATGAGAATTCTCTTTTGATGGTTTTCCGTGTGTTGCCCATCTTGTATGAGCAATACCTATTGTTCCAACTAAATCATTTATACCATCCAATTCATACAAATTATTTACTCTTCCTTTATTTTTCATTACTTTAATTTCGTCATTTTCGATTGTTGCTATTCCTGCTGAATCATATCCTCTATATTCTAATCTTAAAAGTCCATTTATTAATATTGGACTTGCTTTTTTATTTCCTATGTAACCTACAATTCCACACATTGTTTAATTCCTCCTAATTTTTTATTGGAATTGAAAGTATTTTAAGTAAAAAGTTTTATATTGTCTTTGTTCTAATATTACTATTAGGTTTTGTACAATATTTAATGACAAACTTTATTGCCATAGAACTATCCGCCGAATATTTCGATAAATTCTAATCCTCGTCAACAATACTTATATTGTCCTGGCGCTACTTATTTTTTTACTCCTTCCTTCTAAAATTATATTTACTTATTTTACTTTCAACATACTGTATTATATTATACTAATTTTAGTTTTGAAGCAAGTCCTTTTTATTTTTTGCTAATTAAATTGTAATTTATATGGAAGTGTGAAGTGCGAGGTGGGAAGTGTGAAATTAGAGTAAATCTTACGAAGCCCATCTCTAAAATCACACCTCACACATCCCACATCACACCTCCAAATTACAATTTTCAAAAAAATCTTTTACAAATTTTAATTTTATGATATCATATATTTAATCTTTTATTAATGAAAGGAATTATTATGAAGAATTATTATGAAATATTAGAAGTAAGTGAAAATGCTTCTTCTGAAGTAATAGAAAGAGCATATAAAGTGTTAGCTAAAAAATATCATCCTGATACTTGGCCAAAGGATAAATTGTTTTTTGCAGAAAGTAAATTTAAAGAAATTACAGAAGCATACGAGGTCCTTTCAAACAGTGAATCCAGAAAGAATTATGATATTAAAATAGGACTTAATACTTCTCTTGATGATAAATATAATAATTTATATTATGAACACGAAAAATTAAAACAAGAACTTAATAATATTAAAATAAGTAATGAATCTCAAAAATATATTAATCAAAATGAGAATATAAATAGATTTGTAAAACCAAATCCATCTTATTTTAAAAAATATATTAATCAAGTAGGTGATCTAATTAAAAATGAGCGTCAAAAATCTTCTGAAGAACGTTCAAGGGATTTTAAAGCCTTAGTTTTAACTATAATTATTATATCAATTTTACTTTTCATTTTCTGGAAAGTTCCATTTCTTAAAAATATACTATTTTCATAATTTAAGAGAGAAGTTTAAAAATGGTAATTATAAACTTCTCTCTTAAATACGCGAGAGACCTAGCGGTCTCTCGGGGTTTAATCCACCCGCTAAGCGGGTGAGAATAGAAAAGGCTATGCCGATAAGCGACAAATAGAATAAAAAAACTCCATCTGGTATAATTTAAGTAGTTTCGCAGACTGCT
>JAFQIK010000003.1 GCA_017397545.1 Clostridia bacterium | reverse complement strand
TTATGTGTAACAATGCCCCGTCCCCTTTGGCTCGATTTTTCTCAATCCTCTTATTTTACTATTTCCATTGTTTCGTTTGCTATTTCTAATTCTTCGTTTGTTGGTATTATATACATTTTTATTTTTGAGTCTGGCATGCTTACTATTCCTTCGTACATTTCATCAGCATTATGAGAATTATCGTATTTTATTCCTAGTTCTTCTAATCCTTCTAGAGCTTTTGAAATTACGTCTGGATTGTGTTCTCCTATTCCACCTTCAAATATTATTGCATCTACACGTCCTAATACTGCCATATATGCTCCTATGTATTTTCTTACTCTATATGCAAACATATCTACTGCAAGAGCTGCTTTTTCATTTCCTTCTGCTATTAATCCTTTTAAATCTCTTATATCTCCTGTTATTCCAGAAATTCCAAGTAGTCCAGATTTTTTGTTTAATATAGTCATCATTTCATCAATAGTTAAATTTTCTTTTTTCATAACAAATTCTAAAACAGCTGGGTCTAAATCTCCTGATCTTGTTCCCATTACTAATCCTTCTAGTGGTGTTAATCCCATAGTTGTATCTACACATTTTCCGTTTTTTACTGCTGCTATACTTGCACCATTTCCTAAGTGGCAAGAAATTATATTTATATCATTTATATCTTTTCCTAATACTTTTGCAGCTTGTTTTGTTATATATTTATGTGATGTACCATGTGCACCATATCTTTTTATTCCATATTTTTCATAGTATTCGTATGGTATAGCATATAATGCAGCTTTTTCTGGTATTGTAGTATGGAATGATGTATCAAATACTAAAACTTGTGGAATTCCAGGCATTATTTTTGTACATGCTTCTATACCTTGTATATGTGCTGGGTTATGAAGTGGTGCATATTCTATAGCTTTAGTATATTCTTCCATAACTTCATCTGTAATAAGCATTGATTGTGCTAGTTTTGGTCCTCCATTTACTATTCTATGACCTATACCATTAATTTCTGATAAATCTTTTATTGCTCCTACTTCTGGGTCTAATAAGTATTTAACAACTTCCTCAAATGCTACTGTATGATTTGGTAACTCTAATTCTTTTTTTAATTTTTTTCCATCTTTTCCTTTGTATTCTATAAAAGGACTTTCAATTCCTTTTACACCTATTCTGTCACATTTTCCTGATGCTAAAACTTCTTCATTTTCCATCTCTATTAATTGATATTTTAAAGATGAACTTCCACAGTTTACTACTAAGATTTTCATATTTTAATCTCTCCTTTTCTTTTTTGCGGGTCGCTGTAGGCAGCGACCCCTACATTTTTTTGCAATTTATTTTGCGGGCGGACAGGGTCGTCCGCCCCTACAATATTTGCAATATGTTTTTATTTTTCGGGCAGAGCAAGCCCTGCCCCTACATTTTTTTATTTTGAAACGAATCAAAATTAGTATATTGTGCATTTTAATGAATGAGTAAAACCGGAGGCGTACATAGGTACGCCAAAGGATTTTACGATTGAATTAAAATGTGCAAGATGCTGATTTTCATTCGTTTTATTGTTGTTGTGCTTGGACACAGGTGATGGCAACAACTCCTACAATATCCTCTGCCTTACATCCTCTAGATAAATCATTTACTGGTTTTGCCATACCTTGGCATATTGGACCATATGCTTCTGCTTTTGCAAGTCTTTCTACTAATTTATATCCTATATTTCCTGCTTGTAAGTCTGGGAATACAAGTGTATTTGCTTTTCCTGCAACTTTGCTATTTGGTGCTTTAGATTTTGCTATTTCTGGAATAATTGCTGCATCAAATTGCATTTCTCCATCTATTGATAGTTCTGGTTCTTTTTCTTTTGCAAGCTCTGTAGCTATTCTTACTTTATCTACTTCTTCTGCTTTAGCACTTCCCATTGTAGAATATGAAAGCATTGCAACCCTTGGTTCTTTTCCTATTATTTGTTTAAAACTTTTTGCTGTAGAAATTGCTATTTCTGATAATCCTTCAGAATCTGGATTTTGGTTTAATCCGCAATCTGCAAATACAAATACTCCATCTTCTCCGAACTCGCAATTTGGAACAACCATTACAGAAAATGTTGAAACAAGTTTTGTTCCAGCTGCTGTTTTTAAAATTTGAAGTGCTGGTCTTAAAGTATCTGCTGTTGAATGTGCAGCTCCTGATACTAATCCATCAGCTTTTCCTTGTTTTACCATCATCATTCCAAAAAACACTTCGTCAAGCATTAATTCTTTTGCTTTTTCTTCTGTCATTCCTTTATTTTTTCTTAATTCGTAAAAAGCATTTACATATTCTTCGTAATATTCTGAATTTGCTGGTTCTACTATTTCTGCTTTTGAAATATCAAAACCGTTTTCATTTGCAATTTTTGTTATTTCTTCTTTGTTTCCAACTAATACTATTTTGCAAAATTCATCTTTTGCCATTATATCTACTGCTTTAAGAGTTCTTATATCTGTTGCTTCTGGTAATACAATAGTTTTAGTTTGTTCTTTTGCTCTTGCTTTTATATCATCTATAAATGACATTAAAGATTCCCCCTTTTATACTTAAACATACTTAATTATTATATAAAAATAATAAGAAAAGTACAAGTTTTTTTACAAAATTTGTACTTTTCTTGTTTTCTCCTTTATTTTAATTCCACTTTTGGATTTTCTGTATATATGTATTCTGTTTTTGGAAATACTCTTTTTTCTGCTGGAATAAATCCTCTTGCCTGCACTCCTGGAAGTATCCATGTATATGGCCCTACAAATGTTCCTGGTAATCCTACTGCATTTGCACCAAATCTTGAATTATCTCCTATTATACTTCCAAAAAAGTCTGTATTTGTATCATATTTTTCATTATCTATTTTTACTGTTATATTTTTTTGGTCAAATCTTCTGTTTGCAAGTATTACTCCGCTTCCAATTCTTGCTGATTTTCCAAGTATAGTATCTCCTACAAACGCTAAGCTTGCAACTTTTGCTTTATTCTGAAGAATTGCATGTTTTACTTCTGAAGCATGACCAACTACACAATTGTCTCCTATAATTGTTCCTGGTCTAATTAATGCCCCTGATTGTATTTCTACGTTTTTACCAATTAATACTGGTCCTTGTATAGTTACATTTGCATGTATTTTTGTTCCTTCACCTATATAATAATTCCCTTTAATTGAACAATACTCTCCTACTTCTTCTGCCTTATTTATTTGCATATCTTCATTTTTCATAAATTCTTTTATAT
>JAFQIK010000002.1 GCA_017397545.1 Clostridia bacterium | reverse complement strand
TTAACATTAAATATTCCACCTTTCTAGTTTGTTTAAATTTTACATATTTATACATTTAAGGTGAAATATTCGTTTACAAACTTTTAAGGTGATCTTATCATAAATTAACTACAGAAATTTCTCTCTAGTTCTTGCCATTTTAAATTATTTGTTATATAATATATAGAAAATTAAACTACTAGTGAAGAGTGAATAATACAAAATTTGCTCTTCGCAAATTTTGAAGGAGGAAAGAAAATGGCACAAATTTTACCAGATATATCAAGAACATTTAATGAATTTTTATTATTACCAAATTTAACTACAGAAAAATGCATACCAGCAAATGTATCACTTAGAACACCACTTGTTAAATTTAAAAAAGGAGAAGAAGCAAAGTACTACGCAAATGTACCTATGGTATCAGCTATAATGCAATCAGTTTCAGGAGAAAAAATGGGAATCGCATTAGCTAGAGAAGGTGGACTTGCTTTTATTTTTGGTTCTCAATCAATAGAATCTCAAGCAGAAATGGTTTACCATGTAAAAAAACACAAAGCAGGATTTGTAATTAGTGATTCAAACGTTAAATCAGGAACAACTTTAAAAGAAGTTTTAAAATTAGTAGAAGAAACAGGACATTCTACAGTTATAATTACTGATGATGGAACAGCTAGTGGAAAATTCTTAGGAATTGTAACAAATAAAGATTATAGATTATCAAGAGATAATCAAGATGAACCAATAGATAATTTTATGACAAAAAAAGAAAATGTTATTTGGGCAAAAAAAGGAATAACACTTTCAGAAGCAAATGATATTATATGGGAAAAGAAAATTAATTGTCTTCCAATATTAACAGAAGAAGGAAACTTAAAATATTTAGTATTTAGAAAAGATTATGAAGATAGAAAGAATAATCCAAATTCTTTATTAGATGAAAATAAAAGATATATAGTAGGAGCAGGAATAAATACAAGAGATTACGAAGAAAGAATACCAGCGTTAGTAAATGCAGGTGTTGATATACTTTGTATGGATTCTTCTGATGGATATTCTGTATGGCAAAAAAATACTATAGATTTCGTAAGAGCAAAATATGGAGAAGATGTTAAAATAGGTGCTGGAAACGTAGTAGATAGAGAAGGATTTAGATATTTAGCAGATGCTGGTGCTGACTTTATAAAAGTTGGAGTTGGTGGAGGATCTATCTGCATAACTCGTGAAACAAAAGGTATAGGTAGAGGACAAGCTAGTGCTTTAATGGAAGTAGTAGATGAAAGAAATAAATATTTTGAAGAGACAGGAATTTATATACCTGTATGTTCAGATGGTGGAATAGTATATGATCATCATATAACACTTGCACTTGCAATGGGTGCTGACTATGTAATGATGGGAAGATATTTTGCAAGATTTGACGAAAGCCCAACAAGAGTTGTTAAAGTAGGAAATAACTTTGTTAAAGAATATTGGGGAGAAGGATCAAACAGAGCAAGAAACTGGCAAAGATACGATTTAGGTGGAGAAGCTAAAAACAAACTTGCATTTGAAGAAGGTGTTGATTCTTACATACCATATGCAGGACCATTAAAAGAAAACCTAGATATAACAGTTGCAAAAATAAAATCAACAATGTGTAACTGTGGTGCTACAACAATTCCAGAATTACACAAAACAGCAAGATTAACAATGGTATCAGAAGTAAGTATTTCAGAAGGTGGAGCACACGATGTAATGCTTAAAGAAATAGATCATTCTTATAAATCATAATAAATAGGAGGAAATAAAATGGAAAGTAATGTACGACCAGAAACAATGCAAAGAATAAATTCAAAAGAATTAGCAGAAGAATTTATTGAAGAACAAGTAAAAAAAATTCAAGAACAAGTTGGAGATAAAAAAGTATTATTAGCACTTTCAGGAGGTGTTGATTCATCTGTTCTTGCAGCTTTATTAATAAAAGCAATTGGAAAACAACTAGTATGTGTACATGTTAATCATGGACTTTTAAGAAAAGGTGAACCAGAAGAAGTTGTTGAAGTATTTAGAAACCAAATGGATGCAAATTTAGTTTATGTTGATGCAATAGATCGTTTTTTAGATAAACTTGCAGGAGTTTCAGATTCTGAACAAAAACGTAAAATAATTGGAGCAGAATTTATAAGAGTTTTTGAAGAAGAAGCTCGTAAACAAGAAGGAATAGAATTTTTAGCACAAGGTACAATTTATCCAGATATAATAGAGAGTCATGGAGTAAAAGCTCACCACAATGTAGGTGGATTACCAGAAGACTTACAATTCGAACTTGTTGAACCATTAAAATTCCTTTACAAAGATGAAGTAAGAGTTGTAGGAAATACTTTAGGTTTACCAGATACTATGGTATATCGTCAACCATTTCCAGGACCAGGATTAGGAGTAAGATGCTTAGGAGCAATTACAAAAGACAGACTTGAAGCTGTACGTGAATCAGATGCTATTTTAAGAGAAGAATTTGCAAAAAACGGATTAGAAGGAAAAGTATGGCAATACTTTACAGCTATACCAGATTTCAAATCAGTTGGTGTAAAAGATGATAAAAGAACATTTGAATATCCTGTAATTATTCGTGCAGTTAATACAGTTGATGCTATGACAGCAACAATAGAACACATACCATACGAACTTTTAGAACATATAACAAAACGTATAATCTCAGAAGTTGCAAATGTAAATAGAGTTCTTTACGATATAACTCCAAAACCAACAGGAACAATTGAATGGGAATAAAAATTTTAGAGCTAAGAAATTAGCTCTTTTTTTATACCTAAAATAGTAGAGTGAACGTAGGGGCGACTAGTAGTCGCCCGCCTCCCACAAAGACTTGCTAAAAAATTGTTAATAGTAATGCCTTCGAAGAACGGGCGATTAAAATCGCCCCTACATATACTCTACATTTTTATATTTTGGTTTGAACAATAAAATAAATAAACATTAAATTAAAAATAAAAATCAAAAAACCTCTTGACAACAAAACGAATGTTCGTTATAATAGCTTTAACAAATAAATGTTCGCAAAAACAAAGGAGGAATAAATATGAGAATAAAAAATGTAAAAAAATTTGTAAGAAGTATATTGATAGTATTAGGAATAATTTTAGCACTATCACTTGTAATAGCAAAAGTATCATATTCACACGGAGAAAAACAATATAAAAGTATATATGTTTCAGAAGGAGATACTTTATGGAATATAGCTAAAGAAAATCAAATAACTAACCAATATTATAAAGATAAAGATGTGAGATATATTATAAATGATTTAATGAAAATTAATAATTTAAGTAATAGTAATATACGAATAAATCAAGAAATATTAATACCAATTATTTAGGAAGTATTGAAAAAATTTTAAATGTACGTTATAATATTTATGTCAACGTACGACATTAAAAAGAGGCAATTTTTAGAAAGGATGACACATAAATGAAAGAATTAAAAATGATTTGTATATGCGACACTATTTCATATAATGAAATAGAACAGAGTAAGAAATCAGTATTTGAACTTGCTAATTCAAAAGTGCAAAAAAAAGTAAAAGATGAAAAAATTAAAGAAACTGAAATAGTTTCAAGTTCTATTAATTTAACAAACAACTCTACATGTGAATGTTGGAATGTTTTCTTTTCAATATCTTATAATCCTAATAGTGTAGATAATTAAAATCTTAATACGTCCTCTTTTTTCAGCTGGCCTAGTGTTGCCAGCTGTTTTTCGTTTATTATTTTAAATTAGCTAGCGGATTATTTTCAACTGCACTTCTAATTTGACTATTATCTACATGAGTATATATTTCTGTTGTAGAAATGCTTTCATGTCCTAAAAGAACTTGCAAAGCTCTAATATCAACATCTCCATATTGATACATTAAAGTAGCAGCAGTATGTCTTAATTTATGTACAGAGTATTTATTTGTATCTAAACCAGCTTTTAAAAGCTCTTTTTTTACTATTTGTTGAACAGTTCTATTACTTATTCTTTCACGTCTTTCACTTAAAAATAAAGCATCTTTAGAATCATATTTTATACCTTCTTTTGGTCTGTCTAATAAGTAATCTTTTATTGCAGAAACACATGCATTATTCAAATAAATTGTACGTTCTTTATTTCCTTTACCAATAACATTAAGCTTACATTCACTAAAAGTAATATCTTTTATATTTATATTAATAAGTTCTGATAAACGCATACCACAATTTAAAAATAGAGTAATAATTGCATAATCTCTTTTAGAATTTCTATTAGCATCATTTTGAGCAGTTTCTAAAAGCTTTCTACTATCATCTAAAGAGAGATATTTAGGAAGCCTTTTTCCAAGTTTAGGTGTTTCTAAATTTTGTGCAGGATTAACATCTATTAATTTAGCTTTTTGAGATAGGTATTTAAAAAATATTCTTATAGAAGATAGTTTCCTAGCACGAGTTGCAGGTTTACTTCTAAGTTCAGTTGCCATATATGATATATATTTATGAATATCTTCTACAGTTATTTTTTTAATAACCTCTATAGTTAAATCATTTATATCTATTTTAGAATAATCTTTTTCGTTTGTTAATTTAAATTCTATTTTAATAAATTTTAAAAAGTTAGTTAAATCATAATTGTATTCTTTTATGCTATTAGGTGATTTATTAAGTATGGTAATACTGTAATCTAAAAATGAATTTAAAAAATCTGGATTTAAATCTCTATTAATCATAAATAACCTCCTAAATTAAGACTATATTTAAATTTTAAGCTATTTTTTAAATTAAAGCAAGTAAAATATCAAATGAAACTTTTAATAAGATAAATAATTAAAACTTTAGGTAAAGAAAAAAATTATAAATCAATACAAAATAATTGACTATTTGACACAAAAATGATATAATGCGAACATAGTTTTGGTGACAATAAATTTAATATAAAAGTAGTAATAGATGTAATAAAAACTAAATTTATTAAAAAGGAAGTGTTTTTATGAAAGAAAAAAATGAGATTATTTTATTTGAAAATCAAGGTGTAAAATTGGAGGTGAATTTAAAGGATGAAACTGTATGGTTAAATCTTGAACAAATGTCTCAGTTATTTGGTAGAGATAAATCTGTAATATCTAGGCATATTAAAAATGCTTTATCTGAAGAATTAAATGATGAAGTGGTTATTGCAAAATTTGCAACAACCAGTAAACATGGAGCTATAGAGGGTAAAACACAAACACACTTAGTGGATTACTATAACTTAGATATGATTATAAGCATAGGATACAGGGTAAAATCTAAAAACGGAGTTTTCTTCAGACAATGGGCAAATAAAATTTTAAAAGATTACATGTTAAAAGGATATGCCATAAATCAAAGAAGATTAGAATATTTAGAAAAGACTGTAAAATTAATAGATATAGCAAATAGAATTGATGAAAGATTAGAAGGAAATGATGCCAAAGAAATATTAAAAGTTATTGGAGAATATTCAAAAGCATTAGATTTATTGGATGATTATGACCATAAAACTTTAAAGAAAATTAAAGGTAATATTGATGAACGAAAAATAGAATATAAAGAATGTATAGAAATAATTAATAAGCTAAGATTTAATGAAGAAAGTACATTATTTGCAATTGAAAGAGATAAAGGCTTAGAAGCGATTATAGGTAATATTTATCAAAGCTTTTCTCGGACAAGATGTATATAAAAGTATTGAAGAAAAAGCTTCTAACTTCTTATATTTAATAGTTAAAAATCACGTATTTACAGACGGAAACAAAAGAATTGCTGCAACTTTATTTATATACTTTTTGAACTTTTATGGTATTTTGTATAGAGAAAATAAACATATAATAGATAATAATACTTTAGCTGCATTAACTTTATTAATTGCAGAATCAAACCCAAAAGAAAAAGATATAATAGTAGATTTGGTGATAAATTTTTTGAATAACGAATAAAACTTTGATAATAACTCACTTTTTTCCACATAATTTATAAAATCACTAATTTTTATTGTTAAAAAAGTTGAATTATGGTATATTAATGATAAATTAGAAAAATGAGGAGATATAAAATGCTAAAAAAAATATATAAACTAGGTGAACTAACATTAATGAAAAATTATATAAAACAAGAATATAAAAAACACACATTAATAGATTTGTTTTGGGAATGTACTTTGACTTGTAATGCAAAATGCAAACATTGTGGTAGTAATGCTGAAACAAAAAAATATGATGACGAATTAACAACTGATGAAATAAAAAAAGCTTTGAAACAAATTGCAAACGATATGGATGCTTCTAAAATATTAATTAATGTAACAGGTGGGGAACCTTTAGTAAGAAAAGACTTGTATGAAGTTATGGAATATGCAACTAATGAATTGGGATTTCATTGGGGAATGACAACAAATGGAATTTTATTAAACGATGAAAATATATCGAAATTAAAAAAAGCTAATATGGAAACTATATCTATTAGCCTAGATGGTTTAGAAAAAACTCATGATGATTTTAGAGGCGTTCCGGGTTCTTATAACACAATAATTAATAATATAAAAAAATTAAAACAAGCTAATTTTATAAAGCATCTACAAGTTACCACTGTATTCCACAAGGAAAATATTAATCAGTTAGATGAACTATATAATACAATGTTAAAGTTGGATTTAGATTCATGGCGATTAGTATCAATGGACCCTATAGGACGAGCAAATGAAAATAATAATTTATTATTAGATAAGAAAGAAATTAAACAACTTTTAGATTTTATAAAATCTAAGAAAAATGACAAAAATTTAGAACTTACATATGGTTGTCCTAGCTTTTTAGGCTTAGATTATGAAAAAGAAGTGCGAAAATATTATTTTTATTGTAAAACAGGAATTAATGTCGCAAGTATACTATATAATGGAGACCTTTTTGTATGCCCAAATGTACCAAGAAAAAAAGAGTTAGTACAAGGAAATATTAGATTTGACAATTTTAAAAATGTGTGGGACAATAAATATACACAATTTAGGCATGAAAATAGAACAAAATGTGATTCTTGTAAAAAGTGTGAATATTGGGAAAACTGTTTAGGTGGTTCTTTTCATACATGGGATTTTGATAATAATATTCAAAATAAATGTGTTTACAATATGATAAAGGATAAATAAGGAGTGAAAAATATGAAAAAAGTAATAAATTTAGTAAAAAAATTTTTTTTAATAGTAGGAACATTTTTAATCTCTGTATATACAAAAGTGTTTGCAATGGAATCACCATATTTTACTACAATCCAACCAGTGTATGGAATTCCTATGGAGCCAGATTTATATGGAGTTCCAAGACCAAATGAAATTCCTATGCTTTGGAAGATTGCAAGAGGATTTATTGTTCCTTTAGCATTTATCATGGGAATAATCATTTATTTTAAGAAAAGTTCTAGCTCTAAAGCTAAAAAAATAATAACAATATTTGTTACACTTATAATAGTAATTTTAGTATGTTTGGGAATAAATTATTTTATAACTAGATAATAAAAATGTAAGATATTAATTCTTTTAATAGATTTAATATCTTTTTATTTGTCTCTAAAAGAAGCAGAGTAGGAGAGGGGTAAAGTTTTGAAGAATTAGAAATTTTAAAAAATAATAAATATAATTTCAAAACTAAAGTTATATTTATACTAAAAAATTCTATATAAAATTTTTATGAATCTAAATTATAAAAACAAAATAATAATATAATAAATAATA
>JAFQIK010000021.1 GCA_017397545.1 Clostridia bacterium | reverse complement strand
CCCGCATTAATTTATATTGTTTTTCGGGTCGATGTGGGCATCGACCCCTACAACATTTGCAATAATTTTTATCTTTTTTAAAAATCTTCTTCTTCCAAATTACCTTGTTTATCCTTAATTAATACTGTTATTTTCTTTTCTGCTTCTTCTCAATATTTGCTTGCATTATTTGAAAGGTTAATACCTTGCTCAAATTTTTTTATTGAATCATCTAAATTAAGCTTTCCTTCTTCTAGTTCTTTTACTATAGTTTCTAATTGCTGCATTGTTTCTTCAAAGTTTAAATCGTTCTCTTTTTCCATTATTCTATTTCCTTTCATATATTTTGTTTTACTGAATATTTTCCTGTTTCTATATCTATAGCATACCAACATAAGACTCTTGTTTCTTTAGTAACCCTTACAATATATTTTCCTTCACTGTCTATTTCTTCAAAAGAACAATATACATTTTTTTCGTTCTTCCATATTTTTTCTACTATTGCTACTGCTTTTTCTTCGTTTGTTTGAGTATCTTCTTTTGTTTCTTCTTGTTTAGTATTTGTAGTAGTATTATTTGTTTCATTTTGTACTACATTATTAACATTGTTTTGAACTGTATTATTAACTACATTATTTGAAACTTCATTTTGTATTGTATTATTAACAGCATAATTTTCTATTACATTTTCTGTACTTGTTTTTACTGTTTCGTTTTCTAAATTAAAAAGTTTTATTGTTAACAGTACTGCACTTACTACTAGTAATACGAGTACCAAAATAATAATTAATAATTTCTTTTTATCCATATTTTTGACCTCTTACTTTAAAAATTATATAATTTTTGTTTGCTTCTCCCCATCAATAAATCGTAAACTTATTATATCTTCTTTATTTAATTCTGCTGCTTTTTTTATTGTTTTTCCATCCTTTGTTGCAATTATGTATCCTCTTGTTAAAGTTTTTAAAGGACTTAATGCATCTAATTTTGAAATAGTTTCTACAGATTTTGTTCTTAAATCTTTTATCTTGTTTGTAATTATATTTTCTAATGTTTTAATATTATTATCTAATTGTATATATAAATCTTTTATTTTAGAAGTTGGTTCTTTAAAAACTTTTGATGCCATACATTTTTCGTATCTTAACTTCATATATTCTATTTTTTTCTTTAAAGAATTTTTATATCTATTATTATACGTTTCTAATTTTATTTTTAGCTCTTCTATATCTGGAACTGCAAGTTCTGCTCCTGCAGATGGTGTAGGTGCTCTTAAATCTGCTACAAAATCTGCAATTGTAAAATCTGTTTCGTGTCCTACTGCAGAAATTATTGGTATTTTAGAATTATATATTGCTCTTGCAGTTATTTCTTCGTTAAATGGCCATAAATCTTCTATACTTCCGGCCACCTCTAGCAAGAATTATTACATCTGCTAAGTTTTTTTCATTCATTAATCTAATTGCATCTGCAATTTCTATTTCTGCACCTTTACCTTGAACTGGTACTGGTAATAATCTAATATGTACATTTGGGTTTCTCCTTGTAGATACGTTTATTATATCTTTTATTACCGAACCTGTTTTAGATGTTAAAACACCTATTGTTTTCGGCATAAATGGAATTTTTTGTTTGTGTTTTTCATCAAAAAACCCCTCTTTTTCTAATTTATTTTTTAGTTCTTCATACTCTTTGTATAAATCACCTATGCCGTCTTCCTTCATTGCTTTAACATATATTTGGTAAACTCCATCTCTTTCAAAAACAGATACTGTTCCAAGTACTAGTACTTTTGCTCCATCCTTTGGAACAAAATTTAAAGTAGCAGTAGAACTTTTAAACATAATGCATTTAATTAAAGAATTATCATCCTTTAATGTAAAATACATATGCCCTGTATAATGGTGTTTAAAATTAGATATTTCACCTTTTACAAAAACATTATTTAAATATTCATCCTCTGCTACCTTTTCTTTTATATACTTATTTAAGTAGGTTACTGTAATTGGCTCTGGTTTCAAATTTTAAGCCTCCTTAACAACACTTGCTAAAATTCCATTTATAAATACACTAGAAGTTTCTTCTCCATATTTTTTTGCAAGTTCTACTACTTCATTTATTACCACCTTAAAAGGAAGGTCTTTATATTTAATTTCGTAAATCGCAAGTTTTAATAAAGCTAAATTAATTTTAGAAATTCTATCTATTTCCCAATCTTTTTTTAGATTTTTTTCTATTTCTTCCATTATAGTTTTAGCTTCTTTAGAAACTCCATTTACTACATCTTCTATGTATTCTTTTGCTTCTTTAGAACTTATTTGATTATTTTCAAAAAACAAATCTATATCTTCGTTATTTACTTCTTTTTGTATTTCTATTTGATATAACAATTTAAATGCTAGTTCTCTTACTTGTGATCTATTCATATTTCCTCCATTTATAACTTGTCTATATATGATTTTAATTTATCTTTTACAAATTCTTTATTGTGTTGTATATAGTTTCCTATTAAAATTCCAGCTATTATTATTACTACAAAAAATACAACTTTATGAAGATTTAATAACAGTGCAACAAGTGCAATTAATCCACCAATTATAGCACCTCTATATTTGATTAAAAAATTTTTAAACTCTCCCATACTTATACATCCCTTTTATTCTTTTATATTTATTTCTTTTTTTACACTTATATTTTTTATTCTAATATTTACTTCTGTTACATCTAAGTCTAATGATTTTTTAATAGTATCTTTTACATTAGATTGAAGTTTAGTAGATAATTCTTTTATTATAGCATCTGGATAAACAAATAAAGTTATATATATTTTTACATGATTTTCTGCGTCTACTTCTACTTTTGTCATAACACTTTCTGCACTTTCAAAAGATTTAACAACTGCATTTGTTAAGCTTTCTATTGTATCTTTTGAAACTAGCAATTTACCATTGTCATTTTCTAATAAAATTCCTTCTTTATTTTCTATTTTTTCTTTAGAAAAAGAATTAAAGAATATTGATTTTATTGCAAGTACTATTAAAATAATTGATCCCCCTAATGCTATATTGTTAACAATTTCATCTTTTACTAAAAATTCTATTCCATCTATAGCTAGATTCAAATCTAACCATCCAAATGATAATAAACATATTATTAATGATATTACTAATATTATTATTGAAAATAGTGCTAAATTAAATTTATCTAAAAATTTCATATTTATTTCTCCTCTAATATTGTATTGTAGGGGTTGATTCCATATCGACCCTTATTTATTCTTCACGGGCGGAAATGGATTCCGCCCCTACATTTTTTGTTTGCATTTATTATATTGAAAATATTAATTTTGTTCTTCTGTGTTATTTTCTGTTTGTTCTTGTTTTTCTTCTGCTGTGCTTATTCCTTGAACATGCACATTTACATTTAATACTTTTAATCCTGTCATTGCTTCTACAGCTTTTTTTACTCTATTTTGAATTTCAAATGCTACGTCTGGTATTCTTACTCCATATTCTACAATTATATTAACATCTACTTTTACTTGTTTTTCTACAATGTCAACTTTAATTCCTTTGCTTAAATTTTTCTTACCACTTAATACTTCAGAAATTCCTCCTGCAAATCCTCCTGCCATTCCAGCAACTCCACTTACTTCTGAAACTGCTTTTCCTGCTATTATTGAAATAACCTCATCTGCAATTTGTATTTCTTCATTTACAGTTTCTTGGTTATTTACTTCTTCTATATTTTGTTCTTCCATTATAAATTCCTCCTTTAAAAAATTGATATACTTATATTTTTTAACATTATAAGTATATCAATTAAGTCAAGCTTTTACAACCTTTTTTTAATTTTTTGCTATAATTTTGTTACATTTTAGTAAGGCTCTGTGAGAAGCGGGCGACTACTAGTCGCCCCTACGTTTTCTCTACATTTTTAATTTCTTCCTAAATTTTATCTTTCGAATTAATACTTAAATTATTACACATAGCATATTGTTTAAAATTTCCTCTAAAGCAAGGGCGGACACAAGGCCCGCCCCTACATTTAAGGATAAAGAACTTGTTCTAATATGTTTGCCAAACATTGCATGCTTAAAACGCATTGTTCTATTGTATTTCCTGTTGCACCTACTTCTATAATAGACGCTCCTGTAGTTACGTGTTGATTATACCTTGAATTTCTTACTATTATCGGTCTAAAAAGTCCTGGATACATTTCGTTTGCTTTTTCTTGAATTTTTACTGCTAGTTTTAAATTTTGTTTCCAGTTAGGATGATCTAATCCTCCTCCATCTGTTCCAATTACAAACATCATTTGTGCAACATAGTTGTCATTTATTTTTACTGTTGGTGCATAACTATTACTACTACCTACTGCATCTCTATGTAAATCTATTACAAGTTGAGTATCCTTTCCCACTAATAAATTTTGTACTGTCTGAAGTGACCTATCATATGAACCTGAATATGCTGGATAATCGTGATATGTTACTGAGTGTTCTACATTAAAACCTTTGTTTTTTAAATAATTTGTAAGCTCTTTTCCTACTCTTGCAACACTATAATTTAAATCTGTTGTTCTATAATTTCCTGTCATTTCATATTCATATCCGTTTACTTGCAGTATAACTTTCACATGTATGTGTATGATAAATTAATATATCTTTTTTATTTGTAATTTCTACATCTGGTTTTAGAATATCTTCTGTTAATTCATAATCACTTTGGTTGTTAATTTGTACACTTCCATATGATGTTGTAACTTTTGGTGATATATTATTTTCTGATACTGCTTCTGTTGTTACATCATCTGGAATCTCTGCTATTTGATTTACTAATTCTTCTGTATCATCTATTGTTAACTCTTCTTCGTTTATTATTAAATCTGTATTTTTATAGATTGATTCATCAAAAATACCTGCTCCCATAGCAAGTATTTTTTTACTACTTATTTTTTCATTATTTATGTTTTTCTCTTTTTTATATGATATTAAAGACATACTTAAATCTAAACAATTCAAAAAAGAATATTGATTTATTTGTTTAGTTGTTGTTTCTATAGTTTCTTTTATTACATCTTTTTGCTTTAAATTAGTTATGCTTTTTAGACCTTTTATTAATAATATAATTATAGTAATTATTACAAAAAATTTAAGAATATATTTAAATAAGTCTTTTGCATTTATTACTGCTATGTTCATTAAAGTTTTCTCCTTTGCAATTTTTCTTGTTTAAATATATTCTTTAAATTTAGTAATATGAGTTTGATTTATGAGTTTTACATTTATAATATTTAGTATTCCTACAGCGTTTGCAATTTATTTTTATATTGTTTCGGGCAGGGATGGAACCCTGCCCCTACATTATCAACTATTGTATTTAGAGATTTCTCTGAAGAGCGGGCGAATGCAATTCGCCCCTACATTTACTCTACTATTTTAATTTTTCTATTATACTTTCTACGGCTAATTGTTCTTGTGTTCCTTCTTGCATATTTTTTATTGTTAATGGGCCTGAGTTTATTTCGTCTTCTCCTATTACAATTACATATGGTACATTTAATCTGTCTGCATATTTAAATTTAGCTTTTATTTTTTTGTTATCAAAATATACTTCTGCATTTATTCCTGCATTTCTTAAAGCATTTGCTACTTCTATTGATTTGCTTAAATCTTCTACCATTGATACTACTAGTACTTCTGATATTGATTTTTTGTCTGTTTTTATTAAACCTATATCATTTAATATGAAGAATAATCTTGTTAAACCTATAGACATTCCAACACCTGGAAGCTGTTTATCTGTATAATATCCTGCTAAGTCGTTATATCTACCACCTGAACAAATACTTCCAATTGATTTATAATCATTTAAAAATGTTTCGTACACTGTTCCTGTGTAATAGTCAAGCCCTCTTGCTATACTTAAATCTATTTCAAAATTTTCATCTGGCACGCTAAATAATCTTATATATTTTTCTACTTCTTTTAATTCTTCTACACCTTGTTTATATAAATCATTTTCTATATCTAACGCTTGTAATTTTTCTATTTTTTCATCTGTTGTTCCTGCTATTTCTATAAAGTTAACTATTGTATTTATACTTTCTTCTGTCATATTATAATCATCTTTAAATATTGCAATTACTGTTTCTTTTCCTATTTTTTCTATTTTATCTATTGTTCTCATTATATCTACAGATTTTTCTTTTACATTTGCCGCTTCGAACAATCCATTTAATATTTTTCTGTTATTTATATGTATAGAAAAGTTCTCTAAGCCTAAGCTTTTAAATGTTGTATACATTATTGCTGGTATTTCTGCATCATTTATAATGTTTAATTCTCCATCTCCTATTACATCTATATCGCATTGATAAAACTCACGAAATCTTCCTCGTTGTGCTCTTTCTCCTCTATACACTTTTCCTATTTGATATCTTCTAAACGGAAATGCTATTTGGTTATAATACTCAGCAACATATTTTGCAAGCGGAACTGTTAAGTCAAATCTAAGTGTTAAATTACTATCTCCTTTTGTAAAACTATATAATTGTTTTTCTGTTTCTCCTCCTGCTTTTGCAAGAAGTACTTCTGAAGCTTCAATCACTGGTGTATCTATTGGTAAAAAACCAAATTTTTCGTATGATGCTCTTATTTTATCTACCATTTGATTAAATAATACTTGTTCATTTGGAAGTAATTCCATAAATCCTGATAATGTTTTTGGTTGAATTTTGTTTATCATAATTTTTCTCATCCTCTCTATTAAATCTTTTTCTTTAATCTTTTATACTGTTATTTGAGGTGAGAGGTGGGATGTGGGAGGTGGGAAAATTCTAATTTAAATTCACACTTCACACTTCGCACTTCACACTTCGCACTTCACACTTCTCACTTCTAATAATCTTTTGCTCTTAATTCTAAATAAATAGGCTCCTCTTCCTTTATCATTGTTGATTTTCCGGTGTCCTGGATAAACTATTGTTTCTTCTGGCAATATCATTAATTTTTCTGTTATTGAATTTATAATATCTATAAAATTACTTGTTGGTAAATCTGTTCTTCCCCAAGACCCTCTAAATAATGTATCTCCTGAAAATAGTAATTTTTCTTTTTCTGAATATAAGCATATTCCCCCTGAAGTATGTCCTGGTGTATGAATTACTTTAAATTCTATATTACCTACATGAATTAAATCATTATCATCTAATCTAGAATCCGCTTCTACTATTACAGTTCCTAAATCAACATATTCTGCAAGATTCACTAATGGATTTTTTAAGCCTGGTTCATCATTTCTATGAATTAGAACTTTACCTCCAACTTTTTCTTTTAACCCATTTACTCCTGCCATATGGTCGCCATGGCAATGTGTAAGCAATATATATTTTACAGTTCCCTGCAAAGTATTTAGCATTTCTAGTATTTTATCTACATCTCCACCTGGATCTATTACCATTGTTTCTTTTGTTTCTTCACATTGTACTATATAGCAATTGGTTTCGCCAACTGCCCCAGCATTTACCTTAATTCTTTTTAAAATCATTTGTATTACTTCCTTCTCTTAACTTCATATACACTATCAACTTTTCTAATTGCTTTTAATACTTTAGATAATTGGTCTATATTTTCAACTTCTATTGTAATATCTATTGTTGCAATTCTTTCTTTGCTTGTTTTTGTATTTGCTCCTACTATATTAATTTTTTGCGAAGTTATTTCTTTTACTATATCTGAAAGAAGACCTGTTCTATCATTTGAAAATATTTCTATATCTACATTATATGAACCTTTTGTTTCTTCGTCAAACCATGCAACATCTATTATTCTATTTTCATCTTGCAATAATTCTTCCATGTTTACACAGTCTGTTCTATGAATAGATACTCCTCTTCCTTTTGTAATGTATCCAATAATATCATCTCCAGGAACTGGGTTACAGCATCTTGAGAATTTTACTAAACAGTTATCTATTCCTTTTACTATAACACCTGATTTAGGTGGTTTCTTTACTGCACTCTTTGAATTTGTTAATTCTTGTATTTTTGCTTCTATTGTCTCTTCTTCGTGTTCTTTTTTGTATTCTTCTAAAAGTCTTGTAATTATTTTACCTGGTGAAATTGCTCCAAATCCAATAGCTGCAAACATATCTTCTGTTGTTGAATAATTAAATCTTTTTAATACATTATTTACCCATTCTGTTTTAAACAAATCGCTATGAGACATTCCTATTCTTTTTATTTCTCTGTCTAGTATTTCTTTTCCTCTAATTATATTGTCTTCTCTTTCTGCTTTTTTAAACCATTGTTGTATTTTTGTTTTAGCACTTGAACTCTTTACAAATTTTAGCCAATCTCTACTTGGTCCTTTAGGCGTATCAGATGTTATTATTTCTATAATATCTCCACTTTTTAATTTTGTAACAATTGGCATCATTTTGCTGTTTATTTTGCATCCTATCATTTTATGTCCTACTTCTGCATGTATAGAATATGCAAAGTCTATTGGAGTTGCTTCTCTTGGTAATACTTTTATTTCTCCTCTTGGAGTAAATACATATACCTCATCTTCAAAAAGTTCTGTTTTTAATGTTTTTAAAAACTCATCCGGATCTTGCATATCTTTTTGCCATTCTAACGTTTCTCTAAGCCACGCAAGTTTATCTTCTGCAACAACTACATTTGATTTTTTTTCTTTATTTGCTTCTTTATATGCCCAGTGTGCAGCAATACCAAACTCTGCGACTCTATGCATATCCCATGTTCTAACTTGTACTTCAAATGGTGTTCCACTTGGTCCTATTAATGTTGTATGTATAGATTGATACATATTTGGTTTTGGAACTGCTATATAATCTTTAAATCTTCCTGGCATTGGATTATATAATTCATGCACTACTCCGAAGTGCTGCATAACAATCTTTTATAGAATTTACAATTATGCGAAGTGCAAACAAATCATATACTTGGTCTAAAGTAATATTATCTCTTTTCATCTTTCTGTAAATACTATATAAATGCTTTGCTCTTCCTTTTATTTCTCCTTGTATTTGTTCTTTATTTAATTGACCTTTTATTTCTTCTGTTATTTTGTCTATAAACTCTAGACGCTCTTCTCTCTTTTTCTCTATACCAACAACAAGTTCTCTATATTCTTCTGGATATAAATATCTAAAGCCTAAATCTTCTAATTCCCATTTTAAAGAATATATACCTAAACGATTTGCAAGAGGTGCATATAACTCCATTGTTTCTTTTGCATTTGCTATTTGTCTATCTCTTGCCAAATAGCTTAAAGTTCTCATATTGTGAAGTCTATCTGCTAGTTTTATTAATATTACTCTTATATCTTTTCCCATTGCAAGAAACATTTTTCTATAATTTTCTACTTGTTGTTCCTCTATTGTACTATATCTAATTTTTCCGAAGTTTTGTTACACCTTCTACCATTTCGGCAATTTCTTCTCCAAATTCATTTACTATGTCTTCATGTGTAACTGGTGTATCTTCTACTACATCATGCAAAAGTGCTGCAGCAATTGTACTATCATCTAATTCCAAATCTGCTAATATGTATGCTACATTTAGAGGATGGTTAATATATTTTTCTCCAGATACTCTATTTTGCTCTTTATGGTTACTATTTGCACATTCATATGCTTTTTTTATTAATTCTGAATTAGAATTCGGATTTTTTTCTTTTACTTTCTCTATTATTTTTTCTATTGTTATTTGTTCGTTGTTTTGCATAAATGTATCCCTTTCTTATATTGATTTCATTATGTCTTTTATATTAATTTGAATAAGGTCATGTCCTCCAAAATGATTAATTTCTAATACTCCTGCAACATCAATTTTATCTCCTATTAAAAATTCTTCTGTTAAATGTCCTAAATTAAAGCCTATTGCATTTATTAAAAAATTATCATCTTTTAAAGTTAACTTTAAATGTTTTCCTTCTGAAAGAGCTCTTATTGAATCTATTTTTAGATTTTTATATACAAAAATTGGTGTTTTGTTTTTTTCTCCAAATGGTTCTAATAATTCTAATTCGTGTATTATCTCTTTATTTGCTTCTTTTGAAGTTATTTGTCCATCTATTTTTATAACAGGCACATATTGTTTTATATCTTGGCTAATTGCAATTTTTTCAAATTCTTGTTTAAAATTATTAAACATTTCTTTTTTTAGTGCTAACCCTACTGCCATTTCGTGTCCGTCCATACTTTTCTAAATACTTGCTAGACTCAGCTAATGCTTCATGTAAATCAAATCCTGGGATGCTTCTTCCAGACCCTTTTGCCATTCCGTCTTCATAACATAACAATATTGTTGGTTTAAAAAACTTTTCTGTTAATTTTGATGCAACTATTCCAATTACACCATGATGCCAATTTTCTCCACAAAGCACTATACTGTTTAAATTATTTAAATCTTCCTTTTCTAGTTCTTTAAGTGCTTGCTCGAAAATGTCTTTTTCTTTCGCCTGTCTTTGTACATTATATTTGTTTAATTCTGCTGTTATTTTTTTAGCTTCTTCTATATCATTTGTTAAAAATAATTTTAAAGCTTCTTCTTGATATCCCATTCTTCCACATGCATTAATTCTAGGTGCTACTCCAAACGAAATTGTGCTTGAATCTATTTTTTTATATCCAGATTCTATTAATAACATTTTTAATCCAATATTTTTAGTTTGAGAAATTAATTTTAATCCTAATTTTGCAATTACTCTGTTTTCGTCTACTAATGGAACTATATCTGATATTGTTCCTACACATACTATATCTAAATATTTTAAATATTCTTTTGCATCTAAATTTAATTTAATAGAAATGGCTTGTATTACTTTAAATACAACTCCGGCATCCTGCAAGGCCTCTAAATGGATATGTATTATCTTTTCTTTTTGCATCTATTATTGCAAATGCGTTTGGAAGTTCATCTAATTGTTCGTGATGGTCTGTTACTATTACATCTATTCCTAAATTATTACATAATTCTATTTCTTCTATTCCAGAAATCCCACAATCCACTGTTATCATTAATGTATATTTTTGATTTATAATTTGCTCTATTGCTTCTTTGTTTAATCCATATCCTTCTTCCAAACGGTTTGGAATATAGTATCCGGCAATCTAAGCCTCGTTCTTCTAAGAATTTTTTTAATACTGTTATGCTTGTAATTCCATCTACATCATAGTCTCCATATATCATAACCTTTTCTTTATTTTCTATTGCTTTTATTATTCTATCTACTGCCTTTTCCATATCTGGCATTAAAAATGGATCATAAAAATCATTTCTTGTAGGTTCTAAAAATACTTTTATTTTTTCATCTTCTACTATATCTCTATTTACAAGAATTTTTGCAAGAAGTTTAGATATATTAAATTTTTCTGATATTTCGTTTACTCTTTCTTCGTTTACTTCATAATATTCCCATTTCTTATTCATAAAATCTCCCTATATTATACAATTTGTAATATTATATATCTTTTTTATTATTTTTAAAAGGGGGTTTTAAGGATTTTTTGGATTATTTGAAGATTTATTTATTAATGAATTATATACAGACATTAACTTTTTATTTGTATTTTCACATAAAATGCAGTATAATAAATTTAAGCTTTAGCTTATTATTAAATAGGTCCTTTGACCTAAGAAAACGGAGGTTTTTCTATGAAGCATGGTATTCGGATATTAGTAATACCAAAAAATGAACCTTCTGCAATTGATTTCTTATTTAAAAAAATCGATTGTTCTGAATTAGATTCATTTGAGCACCTTACCATTAGTGAGGAAATACTTTGCTCACCTCTTTTGGAGGAAAAAAATGGGGTCTGGACAAGAAAATCTGGAAGCCTTCTTCCGGAATTATCCTATGAAACACTTTCTTTAAATGCTTATCCCAAATTATATGCTGTTTTGTGGATTAAGTATGGAACAAGTTTTTTCAGGTTTTCCAATTCTCGCACCGGAAGAGGAATTTATTTATCCTCACCTCCATCGAAAAAATCAGGGCTGTAATTTTAGAATTACAGCTCTGATTTTTAATTATTAATTATTTATTTCTAATGCCAATGCCAACGGCAGGCTGCATGCTGTCTAAGAATTAAATAAATTTAATATATCTTATAAATTTTCTATTTCTTCTTGTGTTAGCCCTGTTATCTCTATAATATCATCTATTGGTATATTTTTTTGTTTCATTCTCTTTGCTGTTTTTTCTTTCTCTGCTTTTACTCCTTTTTCTATTCCTTGCTCTATTCCCTTCTTTACTCCTTTTTCTTCCGCTGTTTCTAGTTCTGATGCTCTATCCATTATGTATTTTTCTCTAAGTTCTGCTATTCTTTCTTTTGCTTCATCACTGCTTATATCTTCTAATGTTTCTATTGCTTCTTTTATTTCTTTTTCTTTCTCTGCCATCTTTTTTGTTTCCTCCCCTTCAGGATTTTCCAAAAATAATATCCATTTCTTTAAGTTTCCATTTTCTAACATTTTATTTATCTTTGGTATTTCTATTATATGTATCTCTAAATCCTCTGTCAATACTATTTTACCATTTTTATCATTTCGTATTTGCCATTTTGTATGTGTTGGTAACTCTTTTAATTTTTCTATTTCATAGTCTAAAAATATTATGCTTATGCTTCTATTTAACTTTTTGTATCTTTCTCCTCTTTTTAATTGTTTTAAATATAATTTTGACCAATAAAATAATATTCTTTTTTCTATATCTTGATTATTTAATATTTGCATTTCTATATCTATTGGATTTTTATTATTTATTGTTGCTCTTACATCTATTATTCCTAATTTATCATCTGCTTGATTTCCCCAAAGATATGGTGTTTGTTCTAATTCTATTGTTTCTACTTTTTCTTCAATAACATCTTCTATTAGTTTTTTTGTTATTCTTTCATGTTTTTGCTCTCCAAATAGCATACGAAATACAACATCTATTTTTGGCGATAATATTTTTCTCATTTTTTTACTTCCTTTCCTTAGTTTTTTATTATTTTTTAGTGACTTGACTTTACTCTTCACCTCCTTGCTATTTATTTTTCTTTTTTGGAATTATTGGAAAGATTTTTCCTTGATTTAAATAATTTTTAAGTAAAAAATATAGGCAAGCATTTTCAGCTCGCCCATTACATATTTATTTTATATTATTATCTATTGTTTTTCAATAAAAACTCTTCGTAAAATTTCGACATTTTTTTAAATTTCTAATACATTTTGTTCTTCCATTGTATTCATATTAGTTGATTTTATCATTCTCTTTGATAATGTATATAGATTATCTTTTATATATATTATTCTTTCTACTGCTTTTTCGTAATCATAATTTCTATATCCTTCTTGCACTTGCATATGTGCTATTGTTCCTCTTAATGTAAATCCTTTTTCTAGGTCTAATCCATATACTATTGCTCCTTGGAATTTTAAGTTTGTTCTATAATTTCCTACTTCTTCAGATATAGATACTGGAAATGCTATTATATTTTTTTCTTTTGAGAATAATAATGCTTTGTGATTATTTAATAATTCTGAATATGTCCCTTTTTCTCCTATATCAACAGAATATAATTCTTTTGGATTTGTTGGATTAGTTACATCAAATAACGCCATTTTCATTCCATCTGTTATAACTCCACCATATTCATTAATTCTAGTATTTTCTCCAAATCCAATTATATGATTTTCATCATATGGGTGTAGGTATTTACTATATCCTGGTATTTTTAATTCTCCTAAAACTACAGGATTTGTGGGTTCTGATAAATCTATTACAAATAACGGATCTGTTTCAACAAATGTCACCATATATGCTCTATTCCCCATAAATCTTACAGAATATATTTTTTCGCCTTTTGCTAAACCTTCTACTTTTCCTACAATTTCTAATTTCTCATTTAGAACATATAAATTATTCCTATCAGTTTCATTGTTCCAATTATCACTGTCTGTTGTTGCTATTCTAAAATATCCATCTTTTTCATCCATAGAAAATTGATTTAAAACCACTCCTGGAACGCTTCCTGCATTTATATATGTTATTTTAGAATCTTCTAATTTGAATTTATATATATATGTGTTTACATCATAATTATTATAGTATCCATACAATTTAGAATCTTTATATTCGTATTTTACTTTTGTAATATATAAGTTGTTTTCAGAAGAATATATATCTTCTCCTGCTCCTAAATAGCTTTCTATATTTGCTGGTTCGTTATTATTTATATTAAATCCTGCAATATTTAAATATGATGTATCTTCACTTTCTGGAAAATAATATATATCTGGATAAGCTATACATTGTTCAGTAGTTCCAACTACTGTATCTGTATATTTAGGTTTAAAGTATTCTTCGTCTAATTCTTCAATTTCTTTATTTCTAAATAAATATGAATACATATATTTATTTGCTATAAAATATACATTATCTCCTATCATTCTTGATGATAAGTAATTTCCTTCTATTGTTATTTCTCTTACTAATTCTGGTTTTTCTTTATTTTCTGTTTTATATATTTTTGCTACTGTTTTTTGATTACTTATCGGATATATACTGTCTACTAGTAAATTGTTTTTGCTATAATCTTCGTACAAAGTTCCTATTACTATTAGTTTATTTTCTGCTATAAATAACTCTCTTGGATTAAAGCTATTATCTTCATATTGTATCTCCGATACTATTTTTAATTTTTTTTCGTCCTGTGCATTTACAATTATTACTTTATTGTTTGTTACATAATAAATATAATTTCCATCTGTTTTTACGATGTCAGCTTCATCTACACCTTCTACTTGAACATTTGTATTTGAATAATCCACTTCTTCTTTTAATGAACTTTCTGTTTTGTTTGTGCTTTGAGCTGAATCCAAAATTTCTGTTGTTCCAGTTGCAGCATCACTTATTACAGCATTTTCCACCATAATGCCATTATAATATCCTTTACTGCTATTTTTTATTATATTATATAAGTTCTCAAAATTTTCTAGTTTTGGTAATCCGTTATTTTCTGCAACTACTTCTATTGGATTTACTGTATTTTTATTATTGTTTAATGGTATTGCTATTGATATTGCTATTACAAATACAATCATAGCTGTTGCAATTGTATATATTCTTTTTGAATAACTCTTTTTTTCTTTTATTTTTTCAAATGTCTTTCTTCTTAACTCATCATTTGCTTCTATTTCATTTATTGCATCTATATAATCTTTTTTATCCATTTTAGAACACCTCTGCTTCCATTTTTAATTTTTCTCTAGCTCGTGCTAAATATGATTTTACCGTATTTTCTTTCATTTTCAAAATTTTGCTAATTTCGTTTATTTTATAACTTTCATAATAATATAAATGGACTATCGTTTTATATTTTACAGGAAGTTTTTGAACTGCATAATATATTTCGTGTCTTTCCTCCGTTTTAAATGATATTTCTTCTTTTAATTCTTCTGTATTTTTTAAAAATTTAGAATTTAATAAATTTTTACTACAATTAATTGTAACTTTAATAAGCCATGATTTTTCGTGTTCCTCACTTTTAAACTCTGGCATTTTTTTTGATAATCTCAAAAACACTTCTTGATAAACATCTTCTGCATTTTCCTTTGTTTTTGTTCTTACTAATGCCAATCTGTATATCATGTTTGAGTATTTTTCTATCACTTTTTCTAAATATTTGTTTTTATTTGTATACTCCATTTATATCACCTTATATAAATAATACCATAAAAAATTCAAAAAGGTTGCAAAATGTTTTAATTTTTTATAAATTGTAATTTCTATATTTAACCGAAAAATAAAAGTAACATAGATTTTTTTAATTTCTATGTTACTTTCATTTGTAAAAAATACTTTAAAGAAAAGCTTGCTAATTTTGTGTGGCATTTTAGTGCCATTTCTTATATTTTATTATATTTCTAAAAATTTCCTTGAACTGCGGGCGACTACTAGTCGCCCCTACGTTTACTCTACTTTTTATATATTGCATATTGGTTTTAATGACTTTAAATCCGCACCCTTTCAGGGCGGTCGGACACTGAGGCCCGACATCGCCCCATTTTTTCTCTACTCTTCATATTGCACTACTTCTTTTAATTCTGCAATCTTGCATATTCTATTTCTTTACATTTGGACCTTAGACCTTAGATTGAAACTACGGCACGCACCCCGTAACTATCGTCGTACGCGTTACCATAAGAGTTGAACAAACGGTCGTTGTTGATATCGCCACTGTTCATAAAGCGCACATTGAAGTACGCATAGTTAGAGTCGCAGTACACGCAAGGCGAAGCCAGCCAGTAGTAACCTGAAGCTAATATTCCTATGTCATCACTTGATAGTTTCTTACTATAATAAGTATATTTTAATGTTACTTCTTTTCCTTCAGCATCTAATTTTACTGTAGCTCCACTTTCATTTACAAATACTTGGTCTTTATGATTTGTATAATTGTATGTATATTCTTGATTATAAATATCTCCTTTATCTGAATCTTCTATTCCTGCTAGTGTTTCTATATCTTCTACATTTATACTTCTTGCATTTGCTATTCCTGTTGCTTGTTGTGCAGATGTGTTTAATATGTTTACTGCATCTTTATAGTCTGCTATACATTTTTCTAAATTATCATCTTCTCCTAATGTACACCTTGTTACATTACTTGTAGATACTAATTTTGTTGGGTTCCCATCTGCATCACTTTCTAATACTGTCCATGTACCTGTATATGTTCCTCCTGTTCCTCCTGACATTTTTAATACTTCTTCATTTGAATATATTACTTTTCCTTGTTTTTCATATGTTATTGTTCCAAGTCCTTCTATATTAGCATATACATTGGGATCATTATCATTCATTGTTACTACTATATTACTACTTGTTCCACTTACTATTTCAAGTGAAAAGCTTAAATTTCTAGTTGCTTTATCTATATTATCTGGATCTTTTGCATTTATTTCTGTTATAGCACCATTTGTTTCCATTATAACTTTTCCATCTTCTGTAAAACTTACTATAACAGTCATATTCGCTGGTGCTCCAATATAACCTTTATATGCTGTACTTGTATCTACATTACCTAAATTTACATCACTCCAATTAAATGCACTTGCTCCACTTCCTCCTATTTTTATTTCTGTTTCTGATACTATATAGTTATATGTTCCTAGTTTTCCTGTTATTGTTGCGTTTGGATAGCTGTACACTATTGTATATTCTGGATGTTTTTGTTCCATATTTTCTATTATTGTATCGTAAGCAAATTTCCCTTCATCTGTTATTTCCATCATTGCTAACATTTCTTCTAATATTGCT
>JAFQIK010000020.1 GCA_017397545.1 Clostridia bacterium | reverse complement strand
CAGAATATACTTTATCTATATCTTCTCTATGATTTGCATGCATTTGAAGAATTCTTCCGATTCTTTCTTTTTTATCTTTGTTTGCATTTAATACTGTTGATCCTGATTCTAATGTTCCTGAGTAAACTCTAAAGAAACAAAGTTTTCCAACAAATGGGTCAGTTGCAATTTTAAATGCTAATGCTGCGAAAGGTTCTGTGTCAGATGTTTTTCTTTCTGTTTCTTCACCACTTGTTGTTACACCTTTTATAGCTGGTATATCTAATGGTGATGGCATGAATTCTACAATGTAGTTTAATAATTCTTGAACACCTTTGTTTTTATATGATGAACCACAGCAAACTGGAACTATTTTATTAGCTAATGTTCCTAGTCTTAAACCTTTTTTGATTTCTTCTTCAGAAAGTTCTCCTTCTTCTAGATATTTCATCATTAATTCATCATCTTGTTCTGCAGCTGCTTCTACCATTTCTGATCTAAATTTGTTAGCTGTTTCAACTAAGTCTGCTGGAATATCTGTTTCTTCAATAACTTTTCCTAAATCATCTTTATGGATGAATGCTTTCATTTTTATTAAATCAACGATTCCTGCAAATGTATCTTCAGCTCCAACTGGTATTTCAACTGGAATTGCATTTGCATTTAATCTATCTTTCATTTGGTTTACACAAGCAAAAAAATCTGCTCCTGTAGTATCCATTTTGTTTACATATGCCATTCTTGGAACACCGTATTTATCTGCTTGTCTCCAAACAGTTTCTGATTGAGGTTGAACTCCACCTTTTGCACAAAATACTGTAACAGAACCATCTAATACTCTTAAAGATCTTTCAACTTCAACTGTAAAATCAACGTGACCTGGAGTATCTATAATGTTAATTCTATGATTTAACCATGTACATGTTGTTGCAGCAGAAGTAATTGTAATACCTCTTTCTTGTTCTTGTGCCATCCAGTCCATAGTAGCTTCACCTTCGTGAGTTTCTCCTATTTTGTGGTTAACACCTGTATAGAAAAGAATTCTTTCTGTTGTTGTTGTTTTTCCTGCATCGATGTGAGCCATTATTCCTATATTTCTTGTTCTCTCTAACGGAAATGCTCTACCTGCCATTTTTTCTCCTCCTAATTTATTATTTAAATTATTTTATCTCTTATACTAAATAAATCAGATGTGGGAGGTGAGATGTGGGAGGTGGGAACTTTATATTATTAATATATTCGCACTTCACACTTCACACTTCACACTTCTAAATTACCATTTGTAGTGTGCGAAAGCTTTATTAGCTTCTGCCATTCTATGCATTTCTTCTTTTTTCTTGAATGATCCACCTGTGCTGTTTGTAGCATCTATTATTTCGTTTGCTAATTTTTCAGCCATAGTTTTTTCATGTCTATTTCTAGCATAGTTTACTAGCCATCTTAATCCTAAAGTTTGTCTTCTTTCTGCTCTTATTTCCATTGGAACTTGGTATGTAGCTCCACCAACTCTTCTTGCTTTAACTTCAAGGACTGGCATTATATTGTTTAATGCTGCTTCAAAAACTTCTAATGCATCTTTTCCTTCTTTTTCTTTTATAATTTCAAATGCATCATATACTATTTTTTGAGCAACTGTTTTTTTACCATCTAACATTACGTTGTTTATTAATTTTGTAACAACTTTGCTATTATATATTGGATCTGGTAAAACTTCTCTTTTTGCTATAAATCCTCTTCTTGGCACTATTCTTCACTCCTTTTCTAAGATTTGTGAAGTGGGATGTGTGAAGTGGGAATATTAATTTGTATCCTACTTTATACATTCTACTTTCACATTCTTGTGTTTCATAAAAACACATTAGTTACTCTGGAAGAATTTCTCTTCCCGCATAGCACTTATAAATTATATTTTTAAAGTTTTGTGTTTGGTCGAAAAGCTCACACTTCACACCTCACACTTCTCACTTCGTTTTTATATCTCTTTATTAGCACTATTTAAAATCAAATTTTAATTTTTAGGTTTTTTTGCACCATATTTTGATCTAGCTTGCATTCTATCTTTAACACCAGCTGTATCTAATGTACCTCTTATAATATGGTATCTAACACCAGGGATATCTTTTACCCTTCCACCTCTAATTAATACAACACTATGTTCTTGTAAGTTGTGTCCTATACCTGGGATATAAGATGTTACTTCATATCCGTTTGATAGTCTAACCCTTGCAACTTTTCTTAAAGCTGAGTTTGGTTTTTTAGGTGTTACTGTTTTAACTACTGTACATACTCCTCTTTTTTGTGGTGATCTGTGATTTGTTTGTCTGTTTGCTTTTGAGTTAAATCCTTTTTGCAAAGCTGGAGCTGTAGATTTTGATTTAGTTGTTTTTCTTCCTTTTCTTACTAATTGATTAATTGTTGGCACTTGATTTTCACCTCCTAAATTTTAATTTTAAAGTGCTAATTTACTTTTAAACACTAACGCGTTATATTCTATCACTCTAATCTTTTTTTGTCAATAGTTATTCGACGTTTTTCTTAGGGAAAATAGCAAAAGGACGAAGTAAACTTCGCCCTTTTAAACATATGAATTCATACTTTTATATTCTTCCGTATTAATTCTTATTTTTTATTAACTAAATCTTTTAATGCTTTACCAGATTTAAATACTGGAGCTTTTGATGCAGGTATTTTGATTTCTTCTTTAGTTTGTGGGTTTCTTCCTTTTCTAGCTGCTCTTTTTCTTACTTCAAAAGATCCAAATCCAACTAATTGAACTTTGTCTCCTTTTACTAAAGCATCAGTTACAACACTAACAAATGCATTAACTGCTTCTTCAGCACCTTTTTTTGTTTCTCCTGTTTTTGCAGCTATTGCTGCGATTAATTCAGCTTTGTTCATTTAAAATTACCTCCTATAAGATTTGTTTTCTTTATGTACTTCTAGTCTTTTTTTATAGAATAGTTGTACTAATTAAGATTATTCGCCAATTTTAGCTAAAATCCTTCTTTTTTTATTTTTATTTTTTTAAAACGCTTTTCTCCCTAAGGTTGCACCAATCTTCATTCTTTAAAAGCCTAATTTGTAAGTATTTTCTCACTCTTTTATTATTTTACATTTTTTAATTTTTTATACAACTTTTGTCCGTAAGGGATCATAAATATCTCTTCTTCTGATAAAATTTTAAGCACCATTATTGAAAAAAAATATATAATTATTCCAAATAATAATGAAATAATTAATAATATTTTTTTAGAAATTACATTATATAAATTTATATGTAATGAATATGAACTAACAAACATTATAATTGAAGCAATTATAGGCTTTAATAAAAATTTATCTATTCTAAATTTAATATTTATATTTTTCTTTAACGAAGCCAAACAAACAATAAATGATGTAATATGTGATAATATTGATGATAGTATAGCTCCCTTTACTCCAACATGTGGAATTAGTATTAAGTTAAAAACTAATTTTATAATTGCTCCGATTGCAAATGCAATTACTGGTACATTTACTTTTCCTAACCCCTGAAGAGCTCCATTTATTGTTTGTATTAGTACAACAAAAATAATTGTCCATGCTGAATATTTTAGCATTTCCCCACCAGCAGTTGCATTTGGAAATAATAACTCCAAAATTTGTTTTGAAAACATACTCATACAAAAACTACACGGAAGTCCTATCAATATAGTAACTAATATTGAAAATTTTATTCTTCTTTCCGCATCATTTATTTGTTTTTTTGCAATAGCAGCCGAAATCGTTGGAACTAATGCTGTTGCAAAAGCTATATTAAAGGAATACGGTAGGGTTATTAAAGTATCCACTTTTCCATTTAGTATTCCATATTGTAATGTAGCCTGTTCTTCTCCAATTAAGTTCCTTAATATTCTTACAACTGTTAATGCATCAATTGTTTTTGTTGTGGCCGAAAGGAACGCACTTAAAGTTATTGGTACAGACACTACTAATATATTTTTTATAATTTTAAGTACACTTTCTTTTTTATGTATTTTAGAAGATATAACTTCTTGCCACGTTTCTTTCTTTTTTTTAATAAAGTATTTATATAAATAAGTAACACTAAACAAATTTGATATTGTAGTTGCAATTGTAGCTCCTGCAGCCATCAAAATAGTATTATTCCCAGATATACTAGCTATGTTCTCTACAGTTAATATTGTAAATAATGCTTTAAATATCTGTTCTATACTTTGAGAGTTTGCACTTACAGTTATATTTTCCCTTCCATTAAAATATCCTCTTAAGACAGATGCAATTGATACTAAAAACACAGATGGAGAAAGTGCTAAAATTGTTATTTCAGCTTCTGGTATCTGTAAATATATATTTGCTATACAACTCGCTCCAAAAAATAACATACTACTACAAGCAAATCCTAAAAATCCAAACAGAGCAAAGGCTATTTTAAAAATTCTATATGCCCCCTTATTATCTCCTATAGCAACTTTACTAGCCACTAATTTTGATATTGCATTTGGAACTCCAATTGAACAAACTGTAAGAAAAAGTGCATATATCTGGAAGGCCGCTCCATATATAGCATTACCTCTATCTCCAAAACCTTCTTTGTTTGTAAGGTATATTTTATAAATTAGACCAACTATTTTTATAATAACCTGTGAAAACATAAGGACTATTACACTTTCCATGAAGGTATTTTGTTTTTTACTAGATTTTATATTTATCAGCCCCCTTTTTAATTGTAATTTGTGTGAATAATTTATTTTAAAATCTGTAGGGGCGGAACCCCGTGTCCGCCCGAAAAAAAATTGCATAAAATTGCGGGCAGACAGAGGCGTCTGCCCCTACAATGTTTGCAATTAATTCAATCATACAACTCACAATTTCTCTTTCTAATCCAACGCTCTACATTAATATATATGAACTTTTTATCCAAAAAGACTTGTTTTTTTAGCATTTTTATAGGATAATATATATGTATAAATATATATAAATTGGGGGATTAAAAGTGAAATATATAGATAAATTTTTAAAAATGTTAAAAACTGATAGAAATACATTTTTTACTTATGTTTTAACTTTGCTTACAGCATATATAGTAGTTGATAGAGTAGTCGAATTGTTAATTATGTTTTTTACAGGTATGTCAGTATCCTATTGGGGACCTATAAAATATACTTTTGCATTGGCTTGTGTAGTATTTGCTTTTTTATTTTCCTTTCCATCTAAGCTTTGCAAAACAGACAATAACAAAATATCTTTTGTTTGCGGATATTGTATTTGTTTATATGTAATTGGTATTTCTGCAGCTGTACAATGGCTTAATCATTTTTCTTGGGTCTTACTATTATCACTTCCAAATTACCAAGAAATAATTACAGAATTTTCAGATTTGATTATTCGCGCATTTACTGCTGTTTCTATATATATACCTCTTGTTACTTTTTACAAGTTAATTCTTTGGATTAATAAAACTATTAGGGATCCAATTTTTCCAAATCCATTTCAAGAATCAATTTGTGATTTTCAAGGTTTAGACATTGCAGCTCCTGATGGTACAACAGGTCCTTATAGTTTAGAAATAGAAATTTGTAAAAATAGACAAACTGGTAAACCTGTTAAGATTTTAGAAGCTAGAAGATTTTATCCTACAATTGTAGTACGGTCCTTCTGGAACAGGTAAAACTTCTATGGTTATGGAACCTATGATTGCAAGAGACATAGAAAAGAAATTTTTCTTTAGAGAAACTTCTAAAGAAATGGGTTATACTGCATTAAAAACAAATATTGCATATTTAAACAAACCTTATGATAATGATTACTTAAATAAAAACTTTAATCTAAATATGCTTACACCTGTAGAAGGAAAAGAAAAAATTTATAAAGCATATATGAACAAAATGATTTCTGTAATCGAACCTAATGGTAATATAATTTATAAAAATTTTGGAATTACTGCTGTTAGTCCAGATGCAGATCATATAGATAGAATTAAAGAAGTAGCTAAAGCATTTGATATGCCAGTTATAGAAATTGATCCTACTAATCCAAATTCAATTGGACTAAATCCATTTATTATAAAAGACCCTCAACTATGTGGATTAATTATTTCTTTAGTAATTAGAGGTTTATATTCTCCTGTGGGAACTGTTTCTGTAGATATGTCATACATTGAGGACATTTCTACTCAAGCTATTCAAAATTTAGTAATTCTTCTTAAAGTGATGTATCCTAAAATGCATGACGGTTTAATGCCAAATTTAGAAGATTTATTAAAATGTTTTACAGACTTTACATTAGTAGAAGAAATGTGTGAAGAGCTAAAAAAAGATGAAGAATTATCTAAAACATACGAATTACAATTAGGATATTTTAGAGAAAATTTTTATAAAAATAGTCCAGGAATTCAAGACATGAAAAAATATATTCATTTTGCTTCATCTACACTAGATGTAGTATTAAGAGCTTCACAAGTTAGAAATATTATATGTAATAGATTTAATAATATTAGTTTTAGTGATGTAATTTATAATGGAGATATAGTATTAATTTCTACAAGACCATATGAAATAGGTGGTACTCCTCATAAAGGATTTGGTAAATTCTTCTTAATGCTTATGATGTGTGCTGTAGAAACCAATCGTGAAGCAGTAAAAAATAGAACACCCCATTTCCTATATGTAGATGAATTTGATCAATATTCGCCAAAAGATTTTGGAGATATGTATACTCTTTATAGAAAATTTAAAATTGGAACTATCTTTTCTTCGCAAACTCTTGCTGGTCTAGGTGACGGGGAAAAATATAACGCAACCTTATCATCTAATGCAGCTACTAAAATAACATTTGGAAATGGAACACCAACTGAAACAGAATGGTGGATGCAAGAATTTGGAAAAAGAAGGGAATGGAAAGTTAGCTATAGTTATGACAAAGAGGATAGGGAATATTCTGATAAATTAGGTGGTCCTTCTTGGGATTGGGTAGACCATATGAAGCTTGGTAAAATTCAAGGTCTTAAATTTAAAACTATAATTTACAAAGTAAAGAATAAAGCTGGAAAAAACGAAGTTAATTTTGGTAAAGTAGACTTTTTAGAAAGTAAATACAAAACGCCTCACAAAACTAAATCATATAATTTTTCTAAATATATATCAACACCATCTGACGATAAAAAAGAAAAAAATCCTAAGTGGAAACCAAATAAAGTAGAATTTACAAAAGATGAAAGAGGAGATATTAACCCTATTCAAACAGATTCTACTGATAGCTCATATTTCTTTGATAATGCTGATGCTATTAGTTTCAATTTAGGAAAAAAGGATAATAATTAAAAAATAAAGAACCACAAATGGTTCTTTATTTTTTATTAAATAACCAAAGCGGGCGACTACTACCCCAAGGGCATGTATTATCTGTAGCTCATTTTATTTCGCACAGCTAATCGATAGTCGCCCCTACATTTACTCTAGAAATTTTAGTTTTAGTGTTTTTTTATTCTAATACTTTTAATACAACTTCTTCCATTTTATATTTACCTGTTGTTTCATCTATTTTAAACTCTATTAGGGATTTATCTAATGAGTCACTATTCTGTCTTAAGTCTGTTGTAAATAATAATTTTATATTTGGTATCTCTAATTTATTTGTTACAATTACCTTTAATATTTCCACCATATGTTTATTATCTTCACATACTAATACTAATTGTGGTTTTATTTCAAACCCAGAATCAAACTGTACAAAATTTTCATAAAAATCTATATAATACTTCATTCTATCTATAAGCTTATCTTCCCATTCTTCTTCTCTTCTTATTGCTTCAAAAATCAAATTTATAGATTTACTATTTTTTGTTATTTTTATTCCTGCATGGCATTTAAATAGTTTTCCTAATTTTTTAGCAGTAAGCTGAGGTTTAACTGTAAATGAATCAAATGCTTTTACTTTTCGTAAATAAGCTACAATTATTTGATTACCTGCCAAACGTTTCTTTATCATTCCTACTGGCTTTGTATTATCAGTTGGTTGCCATTTACATTCTATTCCTCTTGAATTTAACAAATATTTTCCCATTTTTTCTAAAGAATATACTCTATATATACCTTTTCCTTCTTCACTTGTGAAGAAATATCTTGTTAATATTTTAGATTTTACTAATTGTTCAAGTTTATTGTTCAATTTATCTTGAGATTTTATATCTTCACCATTGTGTACTAATATTTGATAAATTTGCCTAGATGTTATAAATTCAAACTCATTTACTAATTCCATTATTTTAAAATGAATATCTGTTATATGTCCTATGTTTATTTTATGTATTATTTGATTCATAGAAACATATCCATCTTTTCCATCAAATGTTTTTATTTCTCCCTCTCTTACTGCAAATGGTGATACTTCAGTTTTTATTTGATTATCTTCTACCATAATTATGGCCTCCTTCTTTTTTCTAATGTATGGGAACACAATTTTCCCCTTTTGTATTTCTATATGGAGGAGCTATGCCCCCCCGCATAAATTAATAATGTCAGTTTTATAGTTATTCGTTGTCTATAATAATTAATTTAATTTTCTTTTTTTCTGGAACAATTCTTTTTATATAAACATTAACATTATTCCCATATTCAATATTTTGTTTGTAATCTGCAAGTCCTATTAAGTTTGGTTTTAATTCAACAAATATTCCATTTTTTCTTTTTTCGGTTTCTCTTGCTATTCCTGTAACTGTCATACCTTCTTTAAATTCTTTTATATTCTCTTCCCATGTTCCATACATTTCTTTATAACTTAAAATTACTCTATTTGTTTTTCTATCTATAGATTTTATCATAATTTTTATTTTTTGTCCAATTTTAAATCTTTCGTATGGAGATTTTATTCTTGCCACAGAGATATCTTCTATATGAACTAACCCTACTATACCTCCACCTATTTCTACAAAAGCTCCATATGGTCTAATATTTTTTACTATACCATATACTATCATCCCCTCTTGTAAATC
Source organism: Clostridia bacterium (assembly GCA_017397545.1). GTDB lineage: Bacteria > Bacillota > Clostridia > TANB77 > CAG-508 > CAG-452. Next base: position 35,168 of record JAFQIK010000020.1, on the reverse strand, counting down.
ATTTTTCATCCAATTAATAGCGTCTCTTCCTACAGCTTTTCTAGAAAGTATTACCATATCCTTTTTAGTAATATCTTTTACTTTAAATTGAACATACTTATCTATTTTACTTGTACATATATTTGGTTTTGGAAATCCTGTTTCATCTATATTTATAGCTTCTACTTCTTCCCTTGGAATAACGCCTGTTACATTATTTCCTAAATCTAAATAAAGATTATAATTGCTATCACATTTAGTAACCCTTGCTTGCATTATATTTCCGTTAATAGCTGCTATATTTAATTCTTCTAATGAAAATGCTTGAGGTACACTTTCCCAACCTTCTGGAATAAATTTTTGAGTATATTCCATATAACATTTTCTCCTTTTCTTTTGTAAATTTATAATTATTATATAATTATTGATTCATTTTTTCAATATTTTTATTTTAATAAATTATCTATCTCTGATTTTTTTAAATATCTCCAAGTTCCAAGTTTTAAATCTTTTACTGTTATATTACCAATTTGACTTCTATGAAGGCTTAATACTTTTTTGTTAATTGCTTCACACATTTTTCTTATTTGTCTATTTTTCCCTTCATGAATTGTAATTTGAAGTCTACTTATATTTTTTTCTTCATCTATTTTTAATACTTTCACCTGTGCCTTACTTGTTATAAAACCTCCTATATCAACACCATTTTTTAATTTATCTATTTCCTCATTTGTGGGTTTTCCGACTATAGTTACATTATAAGTTTTATTAATTTCATGCTTTGGATGTGTTACTTTATATACAAACTCTCCGGTCATCTGTTAAAATTATCGCTCCTGATGTATACATATCTAATCTTCCGTACAGGCACTAATCTTTTATTTTTTATTTTTACTAAATCCAATACTGTTTTTCTATCAAATTGATCCTTTACTGTAGTAACATAGTCTATTGGCTTATTTAGCAATATATATGTATATTCTTTTTTCTGATTTACAATTTGTTTTCCATTGTATTCTATTTTATCTACATCTTGTTTTACTTTTGTTCCTAGTTCCGCAACAATTCCATTTACTTTTACTTTTCCTTGCAGAATTAATTCTTCACATTTTCTTCTTGATGCAATTCCATTGTCTGCTAAAAATTTTTGTAATCTAATTTCTTCCATAAACTTCTTCCTTTTTATATATTTAATAAATTATAATTTCTATTTAAGATTTAATTGCCAGCTATCCATAAAATCTAGTTAAAAACATAAATTTATTGTGCTCCTCGGCTCAATACGTGTTTAAAAAATTTTCATTTATATTTTACTCACTTTTCTGAATTCTTAATTTGTACAACCAGATTGCTATATAATATAATGTTTTAGAATGAGCGCTGTGGGGACCGGCAAGTTATAGGCTGTTACGCAGAATCAAATCCGCTTGCAGGTTCTGCGTTATAGCCCATTACGCAGTTGGGTGAGAATGATAAAACATTATATTATATAGCAATCGTTACTGAATCTCTAATTTATGTATGCTTATCCATTGTCCAAATTTTTTAATACATTCTCAAAATATTCCGGAATTTTGGCCTCAAATTTTACAATTTCTTTAGTAGTAGGATGAATAAATTCTAATTTTGCTGCATGTAACATTTGACCGAGAAATACCAAACGGATTTCTTCCATTTGAATAAACTCCATCTCCCACTATTGGATATCCTATTTCTGACATATGTACTCTTATTTGATGTGTTCTACCTGTTTTTATTCTTACTTCTATTAAAGTATATCCTTTATATTTTTTTAGAACTTTAAATTCTGTTATTGCTTCTTTGCCTTTTTTATCTACTGCCATCTTCTTTCTGTCTTTTGTGCTTCTGCTAATTGGCATATTTATTGTTGCTTCGTTTTCTTTTATAACTCCTCTTACTAGTGCAATATATACTTTTACTACTTCCCTATTTTTTATTTGATTACTTATATCTATATGAGCTTTGTCATTTTTTGCAATTATTACAAGCCCTGAAGTATCTTTATCTATTCTGTGAACTATTCCTGGTCTTATTTTTCCACCTATTCCTGATAAGCTATCTTTACATTTTGCCATTACTGCATTTACTAATGTTCCATCTGGATTGCCATTTCCTGGATGAACAACAATCCCTTTTTCTTTGTTTACTATTAATATATCTTCATCTTCATAAATAATATCTAAAGGCATTTCTTGTGGCAATATATCTATTTCTTTAGGTTCTTCATCTTTTATAATTATTATATCTCCAACTGTTACTTTATAAGATGTACGTACTTTTTTTTCGTTTACTAATATATTTCCATCTTCTATCATTCTCTGTATTGTAGTTCTTGATATATCTGTTTTTATTTTTCCAACAATTTTATCTAGCCTTATATGTTCATCTTCTTTATTTATTTTATATTCTTCCATTTTCTCTCCTTTTTTTGCGGGCAAACACAGTTAGCCCCTACAACATTTGCAATAACATTAGCAATTCTTTTCATCCTTACTTGTATTTACAATTAAATTCGTTGCAATAATCATGCACCCGTATAACCACACATATATCGGCAATATTAAATACTGGATATTTAATTAATGGATTTATATCTATATAGTCTATAACATGTCCTCTAAAAATTCTATCAATTAAATTTCCTATTCCACCTGCTATTACTGCAGATATTGAAATTAATGTCTGTACATTTAATTTATCCTTTTTTAATAATATAAATATAATAAGCACTCCAATTACAACAATATTAGCTATAATAAATATTAGCGTACTTCCGTTTCCTATGCCATATGCTCCGCCAGTATTTTCTACATATGTTAGACTTAAAAATCCATTAACTATTACTATACTAGAATTATATATGTTGTTTACTACAATCAATTTTACTAATTGATCTATACAAATTAATGCTAAAATTATAAATACTATAATTAATATTTTTCTATTATTTTTTATTATCCTAACCTACTCTCTTTCATAAATGCAAAAATAGTCATCCTCATAAAGTAATTCATAGTTTTCTTTATCTTGTTTTATAAATGTTCTAAGTTTTGCATCTTTATACATTATTAAATGTGTAATTTCATATTTATCTAAAGTTTCTTCTATTTTATCATTATTTACACCTGACAAATTAAGAAAATCATTAAAAATTTGTACTCCTTCATTAAATTCTGGAGAATATAAATCAGCTCTTGAATCTATAAAAACTGGTATTCCTCTATATAATAAATAACTTCCATAGTTGTATTCATTATATAGCCTTATACTATTAATATCTAAGTTATTTAAAATATATTCTGATGCAGCTTCCGGATAAGTACTCTCGTCTATATATTTATCTTCTACTTTTGGTTTATAATTTATTATACTTATAATAAGAATTAAACTAATAGTTGTTATCATTGATATTATTTCTGTCATTTTTCTCTCGATTGTTTTACATGCCTCTGGAGCATATTTATTAAACATTAAGCAAATTAGTCTATTTAATATAAAACTACACATTAATATAAACATAGACTCTTGCCTTCTTGTATAGAAAGTAAGTAAAGTAAGTCCTCCGAAGCATAAACAAATCACATAATCTTATTTTTGTATCTGTAAATATCAATATTGCAAAAAAAACGATTAATACACACATAAAATTAACATTATTTATTAAAGTAAGTGGTAAATGTTCATTTATATTTTGAGTTGTATTTCCTTGCATAGTCTTTACTAAGTATGTATATGGTGTTGTTCCAAGTGGAGTAATTAATCCTGCAAATAAACATATTATCATTACTATAATTAATGCTTTTACATTACTATTTTTTGTAATTTTTATTTTATATGCATTTTTGTCTATTTTTTCTCTTTTTTCTTGTAGAATTCTATTTTTTTCGTTAAGCTCAATTATTTTTACTTTTGTTTCTTTAATTTCAGTTTCATCTTGCAATTTATCTAATTTCTTATTAATGTTTTTTAATTTTATATTGTTTCTTATAAAATTAAAATTTGCTAAACTATATATAATATATTCTGCTATATAAGGTAAATATAAAACAAAATAGAATGGAAATACAGCAACATGCACATTAGCAATAACTATTGGTATTATAATTAAGCTAATAGCATATTTTTTATTTTTTGTCTCTAAAAATCTTTCTATACAATAAATTGTAAGTATAAAAAATATAAATGTAACCAATTGTGCTCTTGCAGCTATATAATCTTTTAATAAATACATTGCTCCAATTGTTATTACAAAAGATGTTAATTTGTTTTTAGTTAATTTAACATTTGTTAAATACATTAATATGCCTAGCATTATGCATAGTGCAACTGTTGATATGTATATAGCCGTTTGTCCTCCTATGCTGTATATTAAATAAATTCCTACATCATATAGCCAATGAGGATACGTATACTTTAAATCATGAAATGAAAAAGGATCTTGCATGTCAATTCCATTTTCTATAATGTGTTCTCCTATTTTAATTGTATAAAAAGTATCATTTTGAAGTGTAATTGGTGATATTGCAAAACAGAATATCGCAATTAATAAAATTGCCATTATGTTGAATCTTATGCTATATTTGTCAGTTTTTTTATTTTCCATTTTCTATCCTACCTTATATTAAATAAATTGTAATTTGCATGGAAGTGTGAAGTGCGAGGTGAGAAGTGTGAAATCAGGAAAAACCTACGAAGGCTACCCCTAAAAGCACACCTCACACATCCCACGTCACACCTCAAAATTACAATTTCCATTATTTTCTTTTCTATCTTATCACATTTAAATTTTTCTTACAACTATTTTATTTTATATATATTTTTGATATAATTATTTTACTAAATTTGATTGGGTGATTTTATGATTTTAAAGTGTATTACTTTTAATATGTGTCATGGAGAAGGCATAGATCGGCAAAATAGATGTTAGAAGACAAGCAATTTTACTTAGGAAATATAATCCTGATATTGTTTTCTTACAGGAAATTGATATGTATACAAAACGTGCATATAATAAAAATCAATTATATACATTTAGTAAGTATACTGGCCTTAATTTTAGAGCTATGGGTACAAATATAAAATATAAAAATGGATTTTATGGTGATGGAATTATTTCTAAATTTCCTATTGAATATTCTGCAAATTATCTATCTCCTCTTACAAATACAGCTCATGAACAAAGAGGAATTTTATGTAATAAAATTTCTTTTGGGAATACAAAAATAAACGTGTTTTCACTACATATGTCTACTTTTGAAGATGAAAGGATTTTAACAGCAAAAGAATTGCTTAAAATCACATCTAAAATTAATAAAAATGAAGCAATAATAATTGGTGGAGATTTTAATGTTGGAGTAAACAAAATAGGTAACCACAAATATTCTTACGATCGTAAAGACAATTATAAAGAATACGAAATACTAAAAGAAAAATTTAAATCCATAAATAATACAGAGGACACTTGGTTTTCAAACGAATCTAGTGGATGTATAGATTCGTTTTTTTATTCAAAACACTTACAATTATTAAAACAAGAGACAATAAAAACAGATATATCTGATCATTATCCTGTTTATGCAGAGTTTTTAATATAGTAATTTGTATTTAGTAATTGTCATTTGGTTATTTTAATTTTTAATAGCCAAACACCAACTACTAAATGCCAAATAGAATAATCATATAAAAAATAGCAAATTGAAGTGCATTCTCCATTTGCTATTTTTTTATTTATATATTCACTTAAATTGCTTCTGCTTCACTGTTTTCTTGTTCGTTTTCTTTTTTATCTATTACTTCTAAACTTCCAATAGATACTTCATAGGCAACTCTTTGTTCAACTGTTCCATCTTCGAATTTTTTCTCGTACATTCTACTTTGTACTCTTCCTACTATTTTTACTTCTGTTCCAATTTCCATGTTTTCACAGAATCTTGCATTTCTTCCCCATGCTATACATGGTATATAATCTGATTTATTATATGCTCTGTTAACAGCAAGTAATAAGTCTGCAATTTCTCTTCCAAATGGAGTTTGTCTATATATAGGTTTTTTGCATATATAACCATTTAATGTTACTTCGTTTGATACTCTTTCTTTTGATTCTTCTTGGTTTTCTTCGTTATATTCCATTACATCTTTTGCAAAAACTGTAAGAACTAATCTATTTCTTTCATTTTCATAGCTATTATATGATCTAAATTGTCCTTCAACAACAATTTTCTTTCCTATTCCTAAATCAAAATTTGCAATTAATCTTTCTGATATTGTAATTGGAATAACATCTTCATTTCCACTTAAACGTGGCACTTCTAAGTTAAATAAATAAAAACTTTCTCCATAAATTTCGTGACTAAATGTTTTATCACTAATAATTTTACCTATTAAAACTAGGTAATTATTTTCTGTGTAATTTGTAATCAATTTTACTTCCTCCCTTTTACTTTTCTATAGTATTTTATTCGCTACATTCGTGTTTTAGAATACTAATTTTATCTTTCACAAATACTATTATACCACTTTTTGGAAGGATTGTCTACATAATAAGTAAAAATAATCTATTTTTTTATTGCTAATACCTTATATTTTGCTAATCCACCTGGTGTTTTAGCTTCTACTATTTGGTTCTTTTTTGCTCCAAGTAGTGCACTACCTATTGGAGATTCATTAGATATTTTGTTTTGAGATAAATCAACTTCTGTTGAACCAACAATAGTATACTCTAATTCTTCATCATATTCCATATCTAAAATTTTAACTATATTTCCTACTTGAACTGTTTTTGTATCAATTTCAGATTCATCTATTATTCTTGCATATCTTAATTTATTTTCTAATTCTGCTATTTTTATTTCATTAGAAGCTTGTGCATTTTTAGCTTCATCATATTCTGAGTTTTCTGATAAATCTCCAAATCCTAACGCAACTTTTATACGTTCTGAAATTTCTGTTCTCTTTTCTGTTTTTAAAAATTCTAATTCTTTTTCTAAATTATCATATCCTTCTTGTGTTAATAATACTTCCTTTTCTTCCATTTGGCATTTCTCCTTTAAATATTATTTAGTTCATTTATATTACTCCACTATTAGAGTTTTGTCAAGTATAGAATTGTAATTTGATTTTTTTGTTGGTAAATTTAATTTGTTTATATAAATTAATCGCAAATTTTAAATTCAAATTCATAATTGGATAATATAATATTTTAGAGTGAACGCTGTGGGGACCGGCAAGTTATAGGCTGTTACACAAAATCAAATCCGCTTGCAGGTTTTGTGTTACAGCCTATTACGCAGTTGGGGGGAGAACGATAAAATATTATATTATTCAATTACTAATTAAAACAATTTACAATTTATCTATATACTCTCTATCCATTATACACCCATTATTGCCTATCAATCTTCTTATTCTAATTTTATCCTCTGTAATCATTTTTTTTATTGAATATAAATCTTTTTTATATATTATACTTTCATATATTTCTTCATCTTTAAATCCTTGTAACTTATATTTTTTCGGTATGTTTGTTTTAAAGTAATTTATATTTATTCCATTAAATTTTTTGCATTGTATTGATACTTTTTCCTGAAAATTTACTATAATAGCTTTTCTATATATTTTATATTTATTTAAAACTTCTTCTGGAAAATCAAAATTTAATATAATTTCTGAATTTGAAATACTTGTTTTTTTATTATTTATAATATTAAGTAATATCCCAAACTCGTTATAAAGATAATTTTCAATATCCTTACATTTATTAATGTGATTTGTTACAATATTTAATTTTTTTACACTTTTTGCTATATAAATAATTAATTCTTTATTTATATTATTAAAATCATTGACTAATAAATATATTTCACTTTCTTGTATTTTTTTATTTTTTCTTTTTAGTATGTATTCTATAACTTCAAAAGTTAAGCATTTAAAAAGAAATCTTCCATCTAATATATTTATATTTTCACTATAAAAATTATTTTTTAGATTCTGTAATGTAGATAAATATTTAGATAATGCAACACTATATATTCCATCGTTTTCTAATTTCTTTATAATTCTTTTTGATAATTTATTTACTTTATTATTACTTATTTTTTCACTTGAAAATATAGGTAATTTATATATTATTTTTTCTTCTACATTTTCTTTATATATAATATTAAAAAAACACTTTATTTTTAATACTATTCTTTTTATAATATCACAAGTATCCTCAGTTTCTGTTACATATATAATTTTCAATACACTCACCTATATATAATTTTTCTTACATTATATTTAAGTGAGTGTATTAATATTACTATCTATATTATATTTTCTGTTTGATTTATTATATTTGTATTATTATATGTATATTCTTCTTCATCTTCATAATCAAATTTAATTTCTTCACTAATTAAAACATATTCTTTGGTTATTCTATCTGTATTCTTTGCTTTAATATCTACTGTTATTACAGTTTTTCCCTCTTCAATACTTTTATTAAATATACATTCTTCTATGTTTTCAGCTAATTTAATAGTTTTATTAGGTTCTCCATCAGCATTTAATTCTACTAAATTTATAACTCCCTGATTAGTATCAAAAACATATTTAATTCCAGTAGAAAAAGTTATATCGCTATCGCTCTCATTAATTGATACTATATCATTTCCTTGTTTTTTTACTTCTTGCAAGAAATACATATTAAATTTATTAATTTCTGCAATTTCAGTTCCTTCACTACTAATCTCTTTTACTCCACTTTGGAAATTTAATGTAACAGTTCCAAGTATACCAAGTACAATAAAAACTAGCACTATATAAATTGCCAATGATGTTAAAGTTATACCTTTTTGTGATTTCATACTTATCACCTTCTTTTGTTATTTATCTTCTTCTATAATTTCGTCAATTACTATTTGCTCGTTTTCATCTATTTTATATTTTGGAAGTTCAGGTAATTCTTCTAATGTAGAAATTCCAAACATTTTTAAAAACTCTTTTGTAGTAGAATAAATTGTAGGTCTTCCTGGAGCATCTAGTCTTCCAACCTCTTCTATAAGGTTATACTCTAAAAGTTTGTATATTGTTCCATCAGAATTTACTCCTCTTATTTGTTCTACTTCTGCTCTAGTTATTTTAGGATTGTATGCAATTATAGATAACGTTTCTAACGCTGCTGCAGATAAACTTGGTTTTGCTCTATTATCAAATATTGGATATATATAATCATAATATTCTTTTTTTGAACACATTTGATATCCGTTGTCTACTTTAATAATTTCTATTCCTCTATTTTGTTCTTCAAATTCGCTTTTCATATTTTGCATTATACTATCTACATCTTCGTTACTAAGCTCCAAAATTGCCATAAGTTCTTTTGTTTCTACAGCTCTTCCTGCAGAAAAAAGAATAGATTCTACTATTGATTTTATTTTATCTATTTCCACTTTTTTTCTCCATATACTTTATTTTAACAATATACATTATTGCATTTCTATCTTAAAAAGTCAATGTTTTTGACATTCTTATTTTTTTGTGCTATTATATTTTTATAGTTTAAATGAGGTGATTTTATGTCAGAAAATATAGAAAATCAAAAAAAAGAAATAGAAATAGTTTCTGGTGACGGATCAGAATTAGAATTTTCTCCAGTTTTTGAACACCTAAATGCTGTAAAACCCAAAACAAAAACTGAGCAAGAAAAAAAGAAAAAAATTATAATTCCAGAAGTAAAAAAAAATAAAGAAAGCTAAATTGCTTTCTTTTAATTTTTATGTTATAATTTATGTATACTTTTTAAGGAGGCAATTTTATGGCAATATCTAACAAGACGAAACGGCTTTTGACATGCCAGTTTTGTTCCAAAAAAAGCACTTGCAAAAAGCAGTGCAAAAAATATTGGAAAGGACTTTATCACGAGCATCGTGATGAGATCCTGGAAATCCATCGCTGTTCCAGGCCTCTGTAGCCGCCATAGGTTACAAAAAAATCTCTAGCATCAGTTAATTCTGAAGTTAGAGATTTTTATATAGTTAAAAGTGAAAAATGAAGAGTGAATAGTACAAACTCGCTTTTAAGTAATTCTCTTAAAACATCAAATTTACTTTTCACTCTTCACTTTTATCTCTTCACTCTCGCTTAAAGCGAGTTTGGTAGCGAAGATGTGATTCGAACACATGACCTACCGGGTATGAACCGGTTGCTCTAGCCAACTGAGCTACTTCGCCATATTGAACATGTATTATTATAATAAGTTTAAAGAGTTTTGTCAATAAAAAACAGAAAATTTTTAAAATTTTCTGTTTTTTATTGTTTACACATCTCCTAATACTTTTAGTCCTTTTTTAGGAACTTTACCTTCAGCTGTTTCTCGGGCTGTTTTTTCATTAACTTTTACTGTTGGTACAACATTCCCACCATGTACTCTTCTTTCAAAGTTAGTTATTACATCTTTTAATTCTTCATCCGGTTTATTACTTTTTTGCGGTCCATGAACTGTTTCTCCAATTTTAGTACCTTTACCCTTTTGTCCATCTTTCTGTGGTCCATTTACTACTTTATTAAACGCATTTATGCCATCTAATAATTCTTGTTCATCTGGATTTAGTTCATATTCTCCATTATCTACAGTTCCTGTCCATTTCCAAAATTTTTCCAACTTTGCCCTTATTTTAGACAAAATAATCTTTATTCCTTCCATATATTTTTCCTAAATTCTTTTAGGATTTTCACCTCTTTATATAAATTTACACAAATCTATATATAGTTTACCATAAACAGCTTGATTTGTCAAATTTTTTAGTTGGGAATTTTTAGTAATATATACGAAAAGCGGGCGACTAGTAGTCTCCCCTACATTCACTCTACAAACTTCAATTTTTATTAAATATAGTTTTTATAAAAATTTAATCAAAAACGAGTAGTTCTAAAAAACAAAAATAAAAAGCGAAGCAAAAGTGGTATATTACTAGGAAAACAAATAAAAATTTTTGAGATAGTACATAGGTACATCGAAAAAATTTTTATGCAGTTTGACAACGTAAGATGCCGCTTTTCATTCGCTTTCTATATTAATTCATGTAATCTTTTAATTTTTTACTTCTACTTGGATGTCTTAATTTTCTTAATGCTTTTGCTTCTATTTGTCTTATTCTTTCACGTGTTACCATGAATTCGCGTCCGACTTCTTCTAAAGTTCTTGCTCTTCCATCTTCTAAACCAAATCTTAGTTTTAAAACTTTTGCTTCTCTTGGTGTTAATGTGTTCATTACTTCTTCTAATTGTTCTTTTAAAAGAGTATATGCTGCAGAATCTTGTGGTGCAGGACTGTCTTCGTCTTGTATAAAGTCTCCTAGATGGCTATCATCTTCTTCTCCTATTGGAGTTTCTAATGATACAGGATCTTGCGCTATTTTTTGTATTTCCATTACTTTTTCTACTGGTATTTCCATTTCTTGCGCTATTTCTTCTGGTGATGGTTCACGCCCTAATTGTTGAAGCAAATGTCTTGATGTTCTTATTAATTTATTAATTGTTTCTACCATATGTACTGGTATTCTTATTGTTCTTGCTTGATCTGCAATTGCTCTTGTAATTGCTTGTCTTATCCACCATGTTGCATAGGTACTAAATTTATATCCTTTTTTATAATCAAATTTTTCTACAGCTTTAATAAGCCCCATGTTTCCTTCTTGAATTAAATCTAAAAATAGCATTCCTCTACCTACATATTTTTTTGCAATACTAACTACTAACCTTAAATTTGATTCTGCAAGTTTTTGTTTAGCCTCTTCGCTTCCATCTAAAACTTGTTTTGCAAGCTCCAATTCTTCTTCAAAGCTTAATAATGGAATTTTTCCAATTTCTCTTAAATACATTCTAACAGGATCAACTATATTAACACCATCAAAACTCATAGTATTAATATCTTCTATTTTTACATCTTCAACTTCTTCTAAATCTTCTATGTCTGGTTCTTCTAACTCATCTTTTAAAACATCTACTCCAAATTCTTCAAAAGCATCAAATACTTTATCTATTTGTTCAGGATTTATATCCTCTAATTGAGTTGCAAGTTCTCCATATGTTATCTGACCTTTTTCTTTAGCTTTTTTTAGTATGTCTTGAACTTTTTTATTTGGATCCTCTTTTTCTTTAGTTGCTTCTTGTTTTGTATAATCTTGTTCTACTTTTTTATTTTTTAATTCTTTTGTTATTTTGTTACTGCTTTTTAATTCTTCAATTATTTCTTCATTATCTTTTTTTGCTCTTCCCATTTATATTTTTTCCTCCTCCAAATTTTAGAAGAGTTTTGTACTCTTCACTTTTCACTATTAACTTTTCATTTTATCTGAGCCAATTTTATTATTATATCGTGCAATTCTTTTTCCAACTTTTTAGATTCTTGAAAATCTAAATTAGGATTATTCAAACTGTTAATTATTTCTTTTTTTCTATTAAGTAATCTTTCTTTTTGATAATTGTTTACTAAATCCTCTATTGCTTTTCTATCATTTTTTATCTCATAGTCATCTGCCATTATACCTGTTAATTTACTTATAATTTGTTCTTCGTCGTTAAATTTTTCTAATATGTTATTTATATTACTATTTCCCTTTTCAAATTCTTCATACAATGTTTTAATAATTTTTTTATTTTGCTCACTTCTAAAGTCATCTGGTAATAATATATTTTTAATTTGCTTATACACTTCTTCTTTTCCATTTAATAACAAGCCTATAATTATATTTTCTCTTTTTACTAAATTTTCTGGTAAATCTTCTTTTTTTATTTGTGGTTTTCTTACATAATTATTCTCTAATGTTTTTTTACCTTGATTTCTAGAATAATTTAATTTATTTATTTCTGCATATATAGCTTCTTTAGAAATGCTATATTCCATAGAAATTTTATCAATATATACTTCTTGTTCCATTCTGTTATCTACAGTACTTAATAATTTTGCAATTTCATTTAAAAATTTAATTTTATCATTCACATTATCTAAATCTAAATTCTTTTTTAAAACTTTTACTTTAAATTCGATTAAAGATATTGCTTTATCTATCAAATTATTAAATCTACCATTTCCATACTTTATAACATACTCATCTGGATCTTTTGCACCTTCCACTTGAAGTATTCTAATATCACACCCTAGATTACTTAATATTTCTAGTCCTCTTAAGGCTGCTGCTTGTCCTGCTCCGTCTGAATCATAAGAAATAATTATTTTTTCTGCATATTTTCTAAGTAATCTTCCTTGCGCCTCTGTTAAAGCTGTTCCACAAGATGCAACCACATTTTCTATGCCTCTTTGGTGAAGAGATACAACATCCATATATCCTTCAACTATTAGTAATTTTTCTAATTTAGAATTTTTTGCAACATTTAGTCCATATAAATTTCTAGCTTTGCTATATACAATGTTTTCTGGAGAATTTATATATTTAGGAAGCGAATTATCAAGGACTCTTCCTCCAAAAGCAATATAGCGATTTCTTACATCTTGAATTGGAAATATTAATCTATTTCTAAATCTGTCAACAAAATTATTTCCCATTTTGTTTACTAAATCTGATGCCAATATTTCTTCGTCTGAAAATCCTTTTTGTTTTAAATAGTTATATAAATTACTATTATTTTCTGCATATCCTATTGTAAATGCTTTTAAAGTTTTGTTGTCTAATTTTCTCTTTTTTACGTATTCTTGTGCTATTTTAGAAGTAGGTTTATATAGTGCTTCATGATAATATAGTGCAGCTAATTTATTTATCTCATATACCTTTTCTTTGAGCTCTTGTCTTTTGTTATCTATAGAGCCTTCCAAAGTAGGTAGTTTTATTCCTGCTCTTTCTGCCAAAATCTCTAAACTTTCTTTAAAGTCTACGTTCTCAATCTTACTTATAAAGTGAATTACATTTCCACCTACTCCGCATCCAAAACAGTGAAATATTTGCTTGTCTGGAGAAACAGAAAAAGAAGATGTTTTTTCTTTATGGAAAGGACACAATCCAAAAAAGTTTCTACCACTTCTTCTTAGTATTACATATTGCGAGATTATATCTACTATATCATTACTATTTTTTATATCATCTATTAATTCTTCACTATAACGCACCATTTTCTTCGCCTTTCTTTTACATAATTATATTATTCGACAACTAATTTTGAAATCCTTCATTTAATAAAATTTCATTATTAATGTTAAAAGAAATCCTAACATTTAGGATTTCTTTTATTTATACTATTTTTAATTTTCAGTTCCATTAAATGGAATAAATTTTTTAACTATATTATCTGGAGTAGCATTTGCAATGTTTTTACTATATTCTGTAAAAGATGTATTTATAGTATTGTTTACCAATTCTTCTATTTCATCTTTGTTAGAATTTTCTGCAAGTGTAAGCTCACTAACTAAAATTTGTTTTGCATTTAATAGCATTTTCTTTTCACCTGTTGAAAGTCCTTTTTCTTTTTGTTTAAAGCTTAAGTTTCTAACAACATCTGCAACTTCATATACGTCTCCACTTTTCATTTTTTCCATATTATCTCTATATCTTTTATTCCAATTCATATCCATTGTTGTAGAATCGGTTTCTAATACTTTAAAAACCTTTCCTGCTGTTTCTTTATCTATAATATCCCTAACACCAATTCCTTCTGCTTTTGCTGTAGGTACCATAACTTTTACTTCACCTGGCATTTTTATTATGTAATAAGATTGTTTCTCCCCTAAAATATCTTTTTCTTCTATCCCTTCAATTGTTCCTGCTCCGTGCATAGGGTACACAACTTTATCACCAATATTAAACATATACATGTCACTCCTTATTTATTCTTTTACTTCACCGACCTTTTTTATTATACCATAATTTTCATATTAAGTCAAAGGAATTTTGGTATATTTTACATAATTTTTTATGTATTTAATTCGTTGACCCGAATCCACCTATTCTTTCTCCATTTGCGCAATCTGTATCTGTAACTAGATATTTTTGGAACATTGCTTGTCCTATTCTTTCTCCTTTTTTTATTTCTATCTCATCTTCTTTTACATTATAGAATGCAAACATTATATGTCCATCATTATCTGGATTTTCGTAATAATCGCTATCTACAATTCCTATACTATTTGCTAAAATTAAACCTTTTTTTCCAGGATTAGAACTTCTATTTGCAAGTATTAATACTTCATCTGATTGCATATATGCTTTTAATCCTGTTTTTATAAGTGTTGGTTTTTGACCTGCTTTAAATGCTGGTATTATACAATCCTCTGCCGCTTCTATATCATATCCAGCTGAATTTTTTGTTGATCTTACTGGCAAATTTATATTTGCATTTTCAAATCCTTTTGCTATTTCAAATCCACGTTTTTTATCCATAATTTATTACCTCTTTCTTTATTTTAATTCTTTTACATTATATATTTTTTGACAGCATGTGTCAATTAATATTGTTTTTTCATATATTAATAATAAGAATTAATTATAAAAATTGTAATTTTGAGGTGTGATGTGGGATGTGTGAGGTGTGCTTTTAGGGATATACTTTGTAAGCCTTACCCTAATTTCACACTTCCCACCTCCCACTTCACACTTCGAAACAAATTACATTTCTCTCTGGAGGTTGACACTAATGACTACTACATCTTTAGATAAATTAGAAATAAATAAATTTGCTAAAATTTCTGCTCTCAATTGCAATGGAGATTTAAGAAGAAGATTATTAGATTTAGGTTTAATTCATGGAACTACTATTAAAGCAATTTTAAAAAGCCCTATGGGAAATCCAATTGCTTATGAAGTAAGAGGAACAACTATTGCCCTTAGAAAAGAAGATTCTAAATTTATTAGTGTTTGGATTTAAAATTGTAAATTTGAGGCGTGATGTGGGATGTGTGAGATGTGCTTTTAGGGATAGGCTTCGTAGGCTTTACATTAATTTCGCACTTCCCACCTCTCACTTCACACTTCCATACATATTACAATTTATATAATTAAACGCATTTTGCATATTCAACTTTTTTCTTTATTCTACATACATTATATTGAGGTGATTTTATGGGACTTACTTCCAGCTCTACTGGTACTAAACTATTAAATGATGATATAAAAATTTTAAAAGATAAATGTGATTATACTATTGCTATTGCTGGCAACCCAAATGTTGGCAAAAGCACTGTTTTCAATTCTCTTACAGGTCTTCATCAACATACTGGTAATTGGCCTGGCAAGACTGTTAGCAATGCTATGGGCATGACTAGCTATAATGATAAAGATTTTCTTTTAGTCGATATTCCTGGTACATATTCTATTATGTCTAATTCAGAAGAAGAAGAAATAGCTAGAGATTATATATGTTTTGGTAATCCAGATTGCACTGTTGTTGTAGTAGATGCAACTTGCTTAGAAAGAAATTTAAATTTAGTTTATCAAATATTAGAAATAACTAACAAAGTTGTTGTATGTGTAAATTTAGTTGATGAAGCTTTAAAAAAAGGAATTGAAGTTGATTTAGATAAACTTTCTTTTGAACTTGGTGTTCCTGTTGTTGGAACTATTGCTAGAAGGAAAAAAACACTAAAAAATTTAATGCAATCTGTTTATGAGGTTTGTTGTTCAAATAAAAAAGAAACTTTTTTTAAAATTGAATATGACTCTATTATAGAAAACGCTATAAACTTATTAGAACCAAATGTAAATAATTTATTATCAAATCACAGTTTTAATAATTCTAGATGGATTTGTTTAAAACTTTTAGAAGGAAACAAAAAAATTATATCTTCAATTGAAAATTATCTAGGAATAAAACTATTACAACACAAAAGCATCTCAGATAGCTTATTTGAAGCTAAAAAAATTTTATTAAATAATAATATAAATTCTTCTTTGTTTAAAGATAAAATTGTTTCTACAATAATGTATCATAGTGAAAATATAACATTAAATGTAACTAGTTATAAAAAACTAGATTACAATAGCAAAAATAGAAAAATAGATAAAATACTTACTTCTAAACTTACTGGTATTCCTATTATGTTTTTGTTTTTTGGATTAATATTTTGGATTACAATTACTGGAGCGAATTATCCTTCTCAAATGCTATCTAATTTCTTTAATTTTGTAGAAACAAAACTTGTTTATATTTTTGAAAGTTTTAATAGTCCTAATTGGCTTATTGGTGTTTTAATTTATGGAATGTATAGAACTTTAGGATGGGTTATTGCTGTTATGCTGCCACCTATGGCAATATTTTTTCCACTGTTTACAATTTTAGAAGATTTAGGATACTTGCCTAGAATTGCATTTAATCTAGATAATCTTTTTAGAAAAGCTTATACATCCGGAAAGCAAGCCTTAACTATGTGTATGCGGATTTGGTTGTAATGCCGCTGGTGTTGTAGGCACAAGAATTATAGATTCTCCAAGAGAAAGATTAATTGCAACACTTACTAATAATTTCGTACCTTGTAATGGTCGTTTTCCATTTTTAATTACTATTTCATCTATATTTATAGCTGGAAGTACTTTTGGAATATGGTCTTCCCTCATTTCTACTTTAGCTGTAATTTTAGTAATTATAATTGGAATTATTATGACTTTAATTATTTCTAAAATTTTATCTAAAACTATTCTAAAAGGAATGCCATCTTCTTTTATGTTAGAACTTCCGCCATATAGAAAGCCTCAAATAGGTAAAGTTTTAGTTCGCTCTATATTTGATAGAACTTTATTCGTACTTCGGAAGAGCAATTGCTATTGCTGCACCTGCTGGAATTATTATATGGCTTTTTGCAAATATAAATATATCTGGAATATCTATTTTAACTTATATAGCTAATTTCTTAAATCCTTTTGCAAACCTTTTAGGGCTAGACGGATATATTCTAACTGCATTTATACTTGCACTTCCTGCAAACGAAATTGTTTTACCTATTATTTTAATGAGTTATATGTCTGGTGGAAATTTAGTTCAAATTGAAGATTTTAAAACTATTTCAGATATATTAATAAATAATGGATGGACTATTCTAACTGCCATAAATGTAATGCTATTTAGTTTAATGCATTTTCCTTGCAGTACTACTTTAATTAGTATAAAAAAAGAAACTAAAAGCTGGAAATGGACTATTTTAGCATTTGTTATTCCTACTGTTTGTGGAATTGTTGCTTGTATAATTACTACTGGAATTTATAATTTGGTGATTTAATTTGCTATTTGTGTTAAATATTAATTTATATATGTAGGGGTCGCTGCCTACAGCGACCCGCATTTTTGTATTTTTCGGGTCGCCGTGGGCGGCGACCCCTACAGCATTTGCAATACATTCTCAACTACCATCTATTCTTTACTACTATAAATCTTAATCATATCTTTAAAATTCAATTTTGTTCCATAGTTTAGTATTGCTGATGAGTAAATTTTTATTGAAATTTTAGCAATTAATATAATAGTTATTATTAAAACTATAAGTGATGTTATAATTTGTGATGTTGTTGCTGTTCCTAACATCATTCTAAATGGCATACTAAATGGAGATGATATTGGAAGAATTGATGCTAATATATTTATTTTACTACTAGGATTTATCATAGCAAAATACGCTAAATAAAATCCAGCTACTTCTATAAATCCAATTGGACTATTAGCAGAATTTATATCTTCTGGTTTGCTTACAGTTGAACCTGTTAAAGCATATAAGAATGCAAACAAGAAATATCCTAATATAAAATATACTACAGTAACTATTGCAAATATTGGAGTTACATTTGATATATCTAAAATTCCATTTAATGCTCCTTCTGGTAAGAAAACTATTGCAGATATTACAGCAGTTATTCCTATTATTAATATTTGTAGCAATCCAACTACCCCTGCTCCTATTGTTTTTCCAACTACTATTGTTTTTGGACTTGTTGATGTTATTAATGTTTCCATTATTCTTGATGTTTTTTCTGTTGTAATTGAACTTGAAACTTGAAATGCAAAAAAATGTATTCCCATAAATAAAGCAAGAGATAATAGCATTGTTACAAGCGAATTTCCACTTGCTGCATTTTCATCTGTTTCAGTTACTTTTACTTCAAAATTTGTTCTTAAACTTTGAAGTTCCTCTATACTTAAATCTAATTTAGAAATTTGTACATTTGTATAAAGCATACTAAAGCTTTCTAATACTTCTTTTGGTATTTCTCCAAAAGATACTACACTTTCTACAATGTACTCTATTGTTACTCCAGTTTCAGTTTTTGTAAATATTAAAGAACAATCATATTCTCCATTTTTTACTTTTTCTTTTATTTGTTCATTGTCTAAATTTTCTAATAATACATCAAATTTATATAATGAATCTCCTTGATTCAAACTATCTAGTGTTCCTTCAAATATGTTTTCCTTATCTACTAACAATATTTTAGAAGTTCCTAATTTAGAATCACCTTTTACTTTATTTAATATATTTGGTATGTTAAATCCCACTACTATTAATACTAATATTATTATCATTGATATAATAAATGATTTTCTTTTTATCATATCTTTTATTGTAAATGATGCTACTGTTATTAAATCTTTCATTTGCTTGCACCTACTTTCTCTATAAATATGTCATGTAAACTTGGTTTCTTAATTTCAAATCTATTTACCTTTATATTACTTTGCGCAAGCATATTATATAAATTATATCCTTGTTCTTCACTATTTACTTTTATTTCGTAACTATTTTCTTTTGCAAAAATTATTTCTAAATCAGCTTGTTTTATTATTTCTTCTATATTTTGAAGTGTTTCTACTTCTATTTTATTTGCTTTATAACTATTTTTTATCTCATTTAAATTACCTTGCAAAACAGTTTTACCCTTATTTAATATTATTAGTTCTGTGCAAAACTCTTCTATTGTTGACATTTGATGACTAGACATTATTATGTATTTACCTTTATTAATTAGTTCAATCATTACACCTTTTAAAATTTCGGTATTTACTGGGTCAAGTCCACTAAATGGCTCATCTAGTACTATTAGTTCTGGGTCATGCATAACTGCTGTTATAAACTGAACTTTTTGTTGATTTCCTTTTGATAATTTTTCGGCTAACATATATGTATATTCTTCTAATTGTAATCTCTTAAGCCAATATTTAATTGATTTATCTGCATCTTGTTTATTCATTCCTTTTAATTTTGCAAAATACATTAATTGATCATAAATTTTTGTTTTTGGATATATTCCTCTCTCTTCTGGCAAATACCCAAAATTTACATATTTTCTTTCAACTTGTTTTTCGTTCCAAGTAATTTTTCCTGAATCCTTTTTTATAATTCCTAAAATCATTCTTATTGTTGTTGTTTTACCTGCACCATTTGTGCCAAGCAAACCAAACACACCAGATTTTTGCATATTAAATGAAATACTATCTACTACAGTTTTTTCACCATATGTTTTAGTTACATTTTTTACTTCCAATCCCATTTTATCACCTATAAAATATATTTTATTTAATTATATAGGTAATTCGTAGTATTAACAAGTGTTTTTATAGATTTTATGTACCTTATGATTAATAAATTACATTTTAGTACAAATTTATTTTGGGCAGACTAAAATCGCCTGCCCCTACTTAATTAAAAAGGTTAGAAAAAGCATAATTCCTAAAAATATAGATATTGCCCTTACCCTTTTATATTTATTCTCTATCTTTTTGTTTACCTTAGCAATACTTTTATTTTCACTTTCTATTTTAGACAAATAATTACTAAGCACCATTTCTGCTTCATTAATTATATATTTTTTAGAATTTTGTTCAACACTATTTTTTACATTTTTGTTCTCTTTTTTATTTTCAGCAAAATCTAAACTTTTCAATTTTACATTTGGTTTTAATATTACAATTGCTTCATCTACTATATTAGATGGCAAATCTTTAAGCACTACCATATTTTTCATATTTTCTGTACTCATTTGTATCCTCCTAGAAAAAATCCTTTATATAAATTTTTTCCAATTTTTAAATGTTTATACATTTATTACATCACAAATTCCTTGAGCTACACAATCTGCCATATTCATTACTAAACCGAAGCCTAGTATTTTGTAATAATTTAAAATTATATTTGGGATTTATTAAATCTTTGGAAACTATCCCCTTTATGCTCATATCTCCTACATATATATTTCTTTTATTTAATCCGCTTCCCACATTCATTCCAGAATTTGAAACCACAATTTTCCCAATTTGATTTTTATTAGATAAAGCTGCATCTATTGCAATTAAAAAGTATTCTTTATATGTATTATTTATATCATTAATTATACTTAATATATTATGAGCACACACTATATTATCTAAATTACCTATTACTTTTATATTTTCTTCTTCTCTAAACAAATACTTTAGTTTATAACCTACCAATGGCCCAAAGCTATCACCTGTTACTCTATCTGTTCCAATACACAAAAATATTAATTTTGAAATTTCTAAATCTGTTATTTTTTGCCTTAATGCAACACTAAAATCTTGTACAAAATTATTGTATAATTCTTCTTTAAAAGTCATAAGTTCCTCAATATTTAATATATTAGATAAATTGGATTTTTGAGGTGTGAAGTGAGATGTGTGAGGTGTGCTTTTAGGGCTAGACTTCGCAGACTTTACCCTAATTTCACACTTCCCACCTCACACTTCACACTTCCTCATAAATTCCAATCTATCTATTTAATTCTATGTGTAATCAGTTTTATTATGACTTGGTGCAATTATTATATTTATATTTTCTGCTTTACCATACTTCCTTATAATATCCTCTGAAAAGCTGGCAACTTCATTAGAAAGAACAATTGTATTATATTTTTGCTCTACAAGTTCTCTTATTTTTTCATCAGTTTTTTCTAAATCATCAATTTCATAAACATCCATTCCTAATTTTTTAAACACTTTAAAACTTTTATTATCTTTTGAAGATTTAATCCATGATATTGCCATTTTATCACCAATTTTATTTTGTCTAGTTTTTCATTTTTTATTCTTGCTTTTTTGGCAATTTTATTGTGTTATTTCCATACTCCTTTTATATGAATATACCTTATATATTTAAAATTATACGAAGAAATTTTTCTATTATATGAATCATACGTATGTGAAGCTACATATATATTGTCTAGTGTTAAAAGTTCTCCAATATTTACAATTATAAGGGTATGGGAGAATTTAATTCCATCAAAACTTAAATTTACTATATCCCCTATTTCAAGTTTATCTATTAGCGTTTCTTCTCCTCTTGGTCCTACTCCCTTATTATTCACTAAAAATTTATGCAAAAACTCAACACCAGACCAAGCAGGTGCTCTATCGTTTGCCGAATTATAGTACCATCCAGTATTTTTTGCATAATTCATAATCCCGCTTCCAGCATATATACATTGAGATACAAAACTTGTGCAATCTCCTCCTATACTATCAAAATTATAATATTCAGGATTTCTGTTATATGCCCACTTTTTAGTATATTCTTTTGCTTTTTCTCTGTTATATTCTTCTCTTATCAAATATATCACCTGGTATATAATATGAAAAAAAGAGAAAATTGTAATCAATCTCCTCTTTTAATATTTATTTTATAGATTATATTTGTAGGGGTGAACATTGTTCGCCCGCCCTTCGAAGAAAACGCTAATTAATAATTTTCTTAAGTAGGCTTTGTGAGAAGCGGGCGACTACTACCCCAAGGGCATGTATTATCTGTAGCTCATTTCATTTCGCACAGCTAATCGATAGTCGCCCCTACGTTTGCTCTACTATTTTCTATTATATCCTTAAATTTCTCTATTTAAATTCCCATTTGTGTAATTTTCTCCTTCTAATCTGTCTCCTTTTTTATGAACATTTATAATATTTTGAATTTCTTTTTCACTTTCTTCTAAAATATCAATTCTTATAGAATTAGCATTTAATTCTTTCCAAGATATTGATGTTATTTTAGAATTATAGATTAAATTATTACAATTAATTCTATCTGTATATATTGGAAATTCAAATCCCATTCTGTCTTTTAGTTTATATATTCCCTTTTCACAAATTGCAGGGCAATTTTTAAATGTTCCAATTGTACAATATTCTGATGTCATTAAAAGAGTTCTTCCATAAACTATTACTTCTTTTTTTATATTTCCTCCTAAATTTTTAGCTGCTTCTTTATCTAATTCTGGAGGTACAATATATTTAGATACACCAATATTTTCTAATTCTTTTACTGTATTGTTATTTGTAATATTTAAAGTATAATTAGCAATTATTTTTAAATCCTTCACTTTATCTTTATATCTATTTAAAACTTCTAAATGTGAAAGATTTGATACAACTACCCCTTTTATATTACCTTTTAAAACACTTTCTAAATTATTTTGTATTAGAGTTTCGTAATTACTTTTTGTAATTGCAGGAAACATCACATATGTATTAAATTTTGTGCATATCTCTTTTATTTTTTCTTGATTACTTAAAAATGATTTAAATGGTATATATATACTATTTATTCCTTTTAAGCTGCAATAATCAATTTCTTCTTTAATTTGGTTTAATAATACTGATACATTAACATTTGAATTATAAGTATTATTTGCTTCATCTATTTTTTCTAAATCTATTTTTTTACTTCTTTTAAAACTATCTAATATTTTATTTTCTAGTTCTTCTATTGCAGTTCTTCTTATACTGTTTAAACTACTAATTGGAACTATTATATTACTATCTAATATTACTTGAATTTCTTTAATTTCAAATGGAGTGTTTCCTGTTTTTGATAGCTGTTCTTCTATTCTTTCTTTACTTATACCATTATTCTCTGCCTTGTTTACAACAGTATCTTCCACTACTTCTACTTTTATATTACTCCACGAATCTTCTAATTCTAATTTTATTTTTTCATTTTCTTTTAAATTCACCTTTGCAATAATTGGTCTTTTTATATTTTCTTTACTAGAAAATTGAACTATATCTTTATTTAACTTATCTGCTACAGTTTTATATACTTTATCTCCATTTAAAATTTTTCCTTTTATTCTTCCTAGCTTTACAACTTGTCCAATATTTGCAGATTTTATATTGTTATTTCCTTGCATTAGTTCAGAAATTTTGCATGATGAATCATTAATTGCAATACTATCTCCTAAATTCAATTCTTTTGATAATTTTATCTTAACATGACCTTTATTTGCATTATATCCAACAACTTCTCCAACTTGTATTCCGATATGATTTGGCTTAAATTTATACATCATATCTCTTCCTAGTTTTCCGTTTAAATAGCCTGTGCTAAATCCACCTCTATTAAAGATTTGCATTAATTTTTCTCGGTCTTTTTCATCTACTTTATATTCTTTGTTGCTTTCTGCTAAATCAACATATTTTCTATAAATAGAAGTAACAATTCCTACATATTCTTTAGATTTCATTCTGCCTTCTATTTTAAAGGACTTAACTCCTGCTTTTATTAAATCTGGAATAATATCTAATGTACAAACATCTTTCGAGCTTAATAAATAACCTTTTGCTTGTTCTTCTCCGTCTTTTAGTAAAGTATATGGAAGTCTACAAGTTCCTGCACATTTACCTCTATTGCCACTTCTTCCTCCTATCATACTACTCATTAGACATTGTCCAGAATAACTAATGCAAAGTGCACCATGAATAAACACTTCTATATCTATATCAACATTTTTACATATATGTTCTATTTCTTTTACTGATAATTCACGAGCTAATACACATCTTGAAAAGCCTAATTCTTTTATTCTTTTTGCTCCATCTAAATTGTATATAGTCATCTGTGTACTACTATGAACTTCTAAATCTGGAAAAAGCTCTATTACTTTTTTTGCAAGTCCTAAATCTTGAATAATTATAGCATCAATTCCAGAATTATATGCAAATTCTACTAATTTAATCGCATCTTCAAACTCATTATTTTTAATTAATATATTTAATGTTAAATGTGTTTTTACTCCTCTAAGCTTTGCATATTTAATTGCTTCTATTAATTCTTGTTTTTCGAAATTCCTTCCATTTACCCTGGCATTGAATTCTTCTGCTCCAAAATATACTGCATTTGCTCCTGTTTGCACAGCTACTTTTAAGCACTCTAAATCTCCTGCAGGTGCTAATAACTCTACTTTACTCATATTTCGCTCCTCCTACAATATTATACCGTAGATTTGTAGTTTTTGCTATAGGGAATTGTGATTTTGCGGTGTGAGGTGGGATGTGGGAGGTGTGCTTTTAAAGATACTCTTCGTAGGCTTTACCTTAATTTCGCACTTCTCACCTCTTACTTCACACTTCCATTTAAATTACAATTTGAACTTTTTAAAATTTTATGATATATTTCTATTTATTGAAAGAAGGTATAAGTATGAGTATTTATTCTTATGATATAAATATAAATTTTTCAGATGTTGATAAAAATAATCAGATGTCTAATAAAGGAATATTAAGATTAATGCAAGAAGTTGCTGGAATTTGTTCTGGAAATCTTGGTTATGGAGTAAATGATGTTCCTAAAACTGGGCTTGCTTGGCTTATTTTAAATTGGAAATTGCAAGTTTTTAATCGTCCTAGAACTAATACAAAACTTACTATTAATACTTGGACTAGATCAGAAAACCCACTATTTTCATATAGAGATTTTGAAGTTTATGATAATGATATTCTTGTTGCAAAAGCTTCTTCAAAATGGGTATTGTTTGATGTAAATAAAAAATGTATTACCAAAATTACTTCAGAAATTCAAGAAAAATATAAATGTATAGATAAATTTGCTTTTGATGATAATTCTACTAAAAAACTAAAAGAACCTAAAACTTTAGACTTTATTATGGATTATAATGTTCAAAGAAGAGATATTGATACAAATAGGCATGTAAATAATCTTATTTATTTAGATTATGCATATGAAGCTCTTCCATCTGAAATATACGAAAACTGTAATTTTTCAAATATAGAAATTATGTATAAGCATGAAGCAAAACTTGGAGATACGCTTTCAATCTTTTATTCTAACACAGAAGAAAATGAGTATATTGTAACTATTAAAAATAAAGAAGATAATAAACTTAATGCTATTGTAAAATTGTATAATTAAAATTGGAAAATTTAGGATAATTGTATTTGACAGTTTGTAAAATTTATGCTATTATATATTTAGCTTAAGCAAATGTATTCTTAATTCGGGAGAAGTCATTTGTATCAAGTATGTGTACCACAACTACACATACTTTTTTTATTATATAAAAAACAGAGTAGACCACAACTTCTACTCTGCTTCGACTATGTATTAGTCTTTATCCTTTTCTGAATTTGCTTTCATAAGTTCTTCTTTTTGCTCTAAAAGCATTTCTACTAATCGCAAAATCAATTCGGGATTTGTCATTGGTATCACCCCTTTCTACCTTTAAGTGAAAGGTTGGTAATATTTTACAATAAATTCCAATTTGAATCAATATATTTTTGTCAAAAAATCAATTTGCAATTAGTTTTATTTGTTATCTATAAATATTGATAATCCTAAATCTTCTGAATAATTTAACCTAACTATTGTATTTTCAAGTGATCTGTTTAACCAATCTTTTGTCTTGTTATCTTTTAGTTTATATTCTTGTCCTGTGAAACTATCATATATTAAAGTATCTTCATCTGCAACAAATTTCATATTTTCTGTTTTATTTATTGTCCAAGTATATCCACCTGCAGTTCCAGTTAATTCAAATACATATCCATTGTTATAGTTAATTACTTCATATTTTTGGTTATTTTTTTGTATATAACCATTAGCACTATCATTATCAGTAACATATTCGTATTTTTCATTATTTAAAGTGATCTCTTTATCTTTTTTCAAATTATTAAATTCATTTTCACTTATTACTACTGGTGTACTATATTCAACTTCTACATTATACTTTTCATTTTCATAATTAATCTTTAATACATTAAAATATGCTTTTGAGTTATTAGTATTTTTTAAGATGTTTATTATTTCTTGTTTTTGGTCTTTCTTTAATTCTTCTTTTTCTTCAACATTATTATTTACTTCTGGCACTTGTTCATTCACAGATATATTATTTTTTTCTGCTACTTCTCCATTTGCTATCATATTATTTGCATTATCATCTTTTACAAACCCCAAATAATATACCACTCCTAAAGCACCTACTAATACTAGAATAATAAATAGATAAACTACTGTTGATAATCTTACTTTTATTTCTTTCTTCTCTTCCATTTTTTCCTCCTTTGAATATTTATTACTATTATATTTTAATATGTAAAATTAATAAATACAATATTTTAGAAAAATTAATTAAGTATGCCTCTGTAAGTATCGGACGACTACTAGTCACCCCTCAATTTTCGCAAAGCAAATTTTGTATTACTCACTAAAAAAGCATTTCCTGCCTACAACGGTTGAATTATTTTCTTTTATTTCATATTTGCGGGTCGATGTGGGCATCGACCCCTACAGTTTTTTTAATAAAATATTCAATTGGAAAATTTAGGATAATTTTATTTGGCAGTTTGTAAAATTTATTCTATTATATATTTAGCTTAAGCAAATGCATTCTTAGTTCAGAGTTGTCATTTGTATCTAGTATGTGTATCTGTAACTACACATACTTTTTTTATATAAAAAAACAAGATAGACTGTAACCTCTATCTTGCTTCGACTATGTATTGTATACATTTTTAAAGGGCAGACAAAAGACCTGCCCCTACAATATTTATAATTAATATTTTATGCGCTTTTTAATTCTAAGCGTAGTTTGTCAGCTATCATTGCTATAAATTCGCTGTTTGTTGGCTTTCCTTTTGCTGCTGAAATTGTATATCCAAATATTCTTTCTACTGATGCTTGTTCTCCTCTTGCCCATGCTACTTCTATTGCATGGCGTATTGCTCTTTCTACACGAGATGGTGTTGTTTTAAATTTCTTTGCTATATCTGGATATAATTGCTTTGTTATTTGATTTATTACATCTATATCATTTATTACCATCATAATTGCTTCTCTTAAATATTGATATCCTTTTATATGTGCTGGAACTCCTAATTCGTGTATAACATTAGTTACTAACGCTTCTAAACTATCTTCGTCTTTTTTATTTTTTTCTGAAATCTCTATGTATGGTGCTTTTATCTCTCTATTAATAAATGCATTTTGTGATGGTGCTGGTCTATAATATTTTATATCTCTTATCCTTTTTATTAATAGTTCTATATCAAATGGTTTTACCACATAATATTCTGCACCTAAGTTTATTGCTTGCTGTGTTATTTTTGCTTGTCCAACTGCAGATAGCATTATACAAATTGGTTTTTTGCTCATATTTGCAACTGCTATTCTTTCTAGTACTCCAAGGCCATCTAAATATGGCATTATTACATCTAATAATACTACATCTGGTTGAGTATTTATTATCATATCGCATGCCTCTTTACCATCTTTGGCAATACCTATTACCTCCATATCTTCTTCTTTTTCCAAATAACTTACTAATGTCATTGCAAAGTCTGGATTATCATCTGCAATTAAGACTGTAATTTTCTCTTTCAAGTTTATACCCCCTAAAAATAAATTTGTAAATTTTTTACATTTCGAATTATAATATGTTTTTACAAATATTGCAAGAGGTTTTTGGAATTTTTTTCTATTTTTTCTATTTTTTTCCATAAGAATTTATGTATCAATATATTTTTCTTCTAAAATATCATATTTTAAAATTTTTAAAGTTTTTTCACTGTTAGTATTTGTAAACTCTTCTAATTTTTCTTTTTTTATTTCTACAATAACTTCTATATTTTCCAGATATTCTATATTAACAATTTTAAAATTATCTTTACTTGCAAAATATTTTAATTGCTCTAATTTATCATATTCTATACAAAATTTTACCTTATATCCTATTATTTTGTCTGTATATGTAGTTTTCTCTAATGCTTTTATTGTAGCATCCGAATATGCTCTAACAAGTCCTCCTGTTCCAAGCAGTATTCCTCCAAAATATCTTGTTACAATTACTAAAATATTAGATAAACCTTGTTCTAAAACTATTTTTAAAATTGGAGCTCCTGCTGTTCCTCCGTGGTTCTCCATCATCATTATATTTTACAGCAATACCCCCGGTCTCCTGTTTCTATGGCATATGCAAAAACATTATGCCTTGCATCGTGGTATTCTTTTTTTATTTCTTTTATGTATTTATCCGCTTCTTCTGGTGTTTCTACATAAAATATATGTGCTATAAATTTTGATTTCTTTTCTACTATTTCTGCTTTGCTATTGTTTTTTATTGTTTTAAATTTTTCCATAATTATTATTCCTTTTTATTTTTATATATTCTGTAATTAAATTATTACAAATATTGTAGGGGGCGCCGCCCTCGGCGCCCCGTTAATTCAATTGTTTTTCGGGTCGCTGTAGGCAGCGACCCCTACAGATTTTTAATTCTTTACTGTTCTATAATCAAATTCAAATCAAAAGTAGTATATTGCTAGGAAAACAAGTAAAAATTTTTAAGACTATACGCTGTATGTCGCAAAAATTTTTACGCAGTTTGACAACGCAAGATGCTGCTTTTCATTTGAATTTAAAGCCCTGCGGTAAATCCGTGTACTCCACGCAACCTGCAAATTAAATCCTCCTGTAAAGCAATCTACATCAATAATTTCTCCTGCAAAGTATAATCCTGATACAAGTTTAGATTCCATTGTTTTAGGATTTATTTCTTTTATATTTATTCCTCCTGATGTTATAATTGCTTCTTCTATTGGCCTTACACCATTAATAGTAATTTCAAAACATTTTAGTATTTTAACAATTTTTGCTCTTTCTTCTTTTGTTATTTCATTTACTTGTTTTTTTTGATTTATTTTTGTTCTTTCTATTACTACTGGAATTAATTTTTGTGGTAATAAATTGTCTAAACTATTTTTAAATTCCTTATTTTTTACTTGTTCAAAGTCTCTTAATATTCTTGAATCTAATTTTTCTTCTGATAGTGCTGGTTTTAAATCTATTTGTAATTTTATACTGTTATTTTTAAATAATTCTTCTACATTTTTATATCTTATTAAATTAGCTGATGCACTTAATATTACAGGTCCTGAAACTCCATAATGTGTAAATAACATTTCTCCAAACTCTTCGTATATTAATTTATCATTATGTTTTAGTTTTATTCCTACATTCCTTAAAGATAATCCTTGTAACTTACCACATGTATTATCTTTAGATATAAGTGGTATTAATGATGGTTTTATTTCAGTAATTGTATGTCCTAATTCTTGTGCCATTTTATATCCATCTCCCGTAGAACCTGTTACTGGATAACTTTTTCCACCTGTTGCAAGAATTATTTTATCTGCTTTTAACTCTTCTTTTTGCGGGTCGATGTGGGCATCGACCCCTACATTTTTTATTTTTACACCTGATATTTGTCCGTCTTCTACAATTATTTTTTTTACTTCAGTATTAGTTAATATTTTAACATTTAGCTTCTTTAAAATATTTAATAGAGCATTTAATACATCTTGTGCTTTATCAGAAACAGGAAAAACTCTTCCTCCTCTTTCTACTTTTGTTTTTAGTCCCTCTTCTTCTAATAAATTTATAATGTCATAATTATCAAAATTATTTAAAACACTATATAAAAACCTTGGATTACAAGGTGTATTTTCAATAAATCCATTTATATCTGTACTATTTGTTATATTACATCTACCTTTGCCTGTAATTAATAGTTTTTTACCACATGAATTCATTTTTTCTATTATAGTTACTTTGTCTCCTGATTTAGCAGCAGATATAGCAGCAAGCATTCCCGCTGGCCCACCACCAATTATTATAACATTATTCATTTTTATTTCCTTTCATACCAATTTTATTGCAAACGTTGTAGGGGCGACTAGTAGTCGCCCGCGCTACAAAGGCATGTTTAATATCAAATTAATTTTAACATTAAGATATTTCCAAATTTGTTTTAGATATTTCTTCGCTGGAACGGGCGACTACTAGTCGCCCCTACATAACTCTACACGTTCTTATTATATACTAGCTTTAATTTCTTAAAACATTATAATCTAGAAATGGCTTTCATAATACCCAACTTCCCATACTCATATGTTAGCCCTCCTTGCAAAAATGCAATATATGGTGGTCTTATCGGTCCATCACAAGAAAGTTCTATTGAAGACCCTTGTGTAAACGCTCCTGCTGCCATTATAATTTGATCTGTATACCCTGGCATGTCCCATGGCATAGGAACAGATGAAGAATCAATTGGAGATGCAGCTTGTATTCCTTGACAGAATTTTATTAATTTATCTGGATCTTCAAATTGAATTGTTTGTACAATATCAGCTCTTTCTTCATTATATCTTGGCTGTACTTTATATCCTAATTCTTCTAATATTTTGCTTGCAAATATAGCTGTTTTTACACTACTTGCAACAACTTGTGGAGCCATAAATAATCCTTGAAGAATTTGTTTATTAATACCTAAACTTGCTCCAACTTCTTTCCCAAGTCCTGGAGCTGTTAATCTTTCTGCAGCTAATTCTACTAAATCTTTTCTTCCTACTATATATGCTCCATTTGGAGTGATTCCTCCACCTAAATTTTTTATTAAAGATCCTACTACTATATCTGCTCCTACTTCTGTTGGTTCTTTTTTACTTACAAATTCACAATAGCAGTTATCTATCATTACTATGGTATCTTTGCTTATATTTTTTATTAATTTTATTACTTTTTCTACTTTTTCTAAATCTATTGTTTTTCTTGTAGAGTAACCAATAGAACGCTGAATTTCTATTAATTTTACATTTCCTTTTTTTAATGTTTTTTCTATTCTTTCGTAATCAAAGTCATTATCAACTAATTCTATTTGTTCGTATTTTACCCCAAAACTAATTAGTGAACTATTATTAGGTTCTATTCCTATTACTTCATCTAATGTATCATATGGTTTTCCAGATATGCTAAGTAATGTATCGCCTGGTCTTAGCATTGCAAAAAATGCAGTAGATAAAGCATGTGTTCCTGATATAAATTGAGTTCTAACTAAACTATCTTCTGCTTTAAAAATTTCTGTATATATATTTTCTATTGTATCTCTTCCAATATCTCCATATCCATATCCTGTAGTTCCATTAAAGTGCATTTCAGATAAATTGTATTTTTGGAATGCAGATAATACTTTTAAACTATTATATTCTGCAATTTCATCTACTTTTTTAAAAACTACATTCAATTCTGGTTCTATTTTTTTTGATAATTCTATAATTTCTTCTTTTATTCCAAATTTTTGATACATCTTTTCTCTCCTATTCTAAATCTAATGAATTTAAGCGGACTAATTTGTCCGCCTAAAAATATATTAATCTTCTTTTTCATCTTCTTGTATATCTTCATCTTCTTCAACAGTTTCTTCTATATTATTTCTGCATGCTTTAACCCATATTATTCTTTTTTCTTCGTATTCTTCTATTTTGTATGTTACATTTTTTGTTTCTATTATAGGTTTTTCGTTGTCTGAAGGAATTCTTCCTAGTTCTTCTATTAAATATCCAGATAAAGTATCATATTCTCCTTCTGGTATTTCTACTTCTAATATTTTTCTTAAATCATGTATAGACACACTTCCATTTATCATAAAAGTATTATCATCTATTTTTTCAAACTCTTTTTCTTCTTCATCATACTCGTCAAATATATTACCTACAAGCTCTTCTATTATATCTTCCATTGTAATTAATCCAGCTGTTCCACCATATTCGTCTAAAACTATAGCTAATTGATGTTTATTTCTTTGTAAATCTTTAAACAACTCGTTTATTGGTTTATTCTCTGATACGAAATATGCTGCTCTTAATAAATTAGATATCTTAATTTTCTCTTTTTTACTTACACCAGCAAGTAAATCTTTTATAAATAACATACCTACTATATTGTCTACACTATCTTCATATACTGGTATTCTACTATATTTGTATTCGTCTAATTCTTCTAATATATTACTAATCTCAGAATTAATATCTATTGCATAAATATCTTTTCTATGTATCATAATTTCTGATACTACCTTATCATTAAATTCGAATACATTGTTAATAAGCTCTTTTTCTTCTTCTTCTATTGAACCTTTTTCTTCCCCAACATCTACCATCATTCTAATTTCTTCTTCTGTAACAGTTTCTTCATCTGTTGTACTTATTCCAAAAATTTTAGAAATTCCATTTGTAGATGCTGTAAGTAATTTTACAAATGGAGATGTAAATGCCGCAATTGCTCTAACTATTCCTATTGTTGCAAAAGCCATTTTTTCGCTATTTCTCATACCAATTCTTTTAGGTACTAATTCTCCAAATACTAAAGAAAAATATGAAAGTATTATTGTAATTAAAACTATTGATATACTTTCCCATACACCTATCCCTAATGGAATTAAGTTTTCTAGCATAGGTGCTAAATCATCTGCAAATGCATCTGCTGCAAATGCGCTTGATAAGAATCCTGCAAGTGTAATTCCTATTTGTATTGTAGCTAAAAATCTACTAGGCTCCTTTAACATTTTTTTTATTTGTTTTGCTTTTTTATTTCCCTCTTTTGCTTGTTTTTCAATCTTTGCATCATTTAAAGATATAAAAGCTATTTCTGTTGCTGCAAAAAATGCATTAACAAATATTAATATAGCTAATACTATGACCTGTGTCATTTATTTAATTCACTATTCCTTTCTTTTTTGTGTAAATATACATTAAATATTATACCCGTTATGTAAAAAAATGTCAAGGATACATGCAAATAAAAGAAGCATAGAAAATAAAATTCTATACTTCTTTTACTTGTAAAAAATACTTTAAAGAAAGGTTTGCTAAAATACTTTGTAAATGCATTGGCTACTCACAGTACTTACAACAGACATTAGATTTCAATTACAGCACGTACTCCTTGAGAATGTCTTTCTCCTCCTCCTTTAGAAGAGAACAAGAACCATTCTTTAACATCACCTTCAGACATATATTGTACATGGAAGTAAGCCTCGTCATCTGAGCAATTAAAACTAGATGAAGCAAGCCAATAGTTTCCTATTGCTAAACTTCCTATTTTTGCTTTTTGCTCATCTGTTAATTTATAAGTATACTGGGTATTCTTTAATGTAACTTCTTTTTTTTCTGAATCTATTAATACTGTTTCTCCTCTTTCGTTTACAAATATTTGGCCTTTATGATTTGTATAATTATATGTATATGTTTGATTATAATTTGGTCCCTTATCTGAATCTTGTATTCCTGCCAATATTTCTATATCTTCTATATTTATACTTCTTGCACTTGCTATTCCTGTTGCTTCTTGTACTACTGTATTTAATGTATTTACTACATTTTTATAAGACCAGATACTTTTTTCTAAATCATCTGCGCCTATTGCTCTTGGGTCTTCAGCTCCTAACCTATAGCTTTTTACCCTAGATGTTGATACTAATTTTGTTGGTTTTCCATCTGCGCCACTCTCTAACACTGTCCATGTTCCTTTATATGTTTCTGTACTATTTGATACTCCTAACATTTTTAATACTTCTTCATTTGAATATATTGTTTTTCCTTGTTTTTCATATGTTATTGTTCCAAGTCCTGCTATATTAGCATATATATTAGGATCATTATCATTCATTGTTACTACTATATTACTATTGATTCCACTTACTATTTCAAGTGAAAAACTTAAATTTCCAGTTGTTTCATCAATATTAGCTGGATCTTTTGCATTTATTTCTGTTATACCACCATTTGTTTCCATTATAACTTTTCCATTTTCTGTAAAACTTACTATAACAGTCATATTCGCTGGTGCTCCAATATAACCTTTATATGCTGTACTTGTATCTACATTACCTAAATTTACATCACTCCAACTAAATGCACTTGCTCCACTTCCTCCTATTTTTATTTCTGTTTCTGATACTATATAGTTGTATGTTCCTAGTTTACCTGTTATTGTTGCGTTTGGATAGCTGTACACTATTGTATATTCTGGATGTTTTTGTTCCATATTTTCTATTATTGTATCGTAAGCAAATTTCCCTTCATCTGTTATTTCCATCATTGCTAACATTTCTTCTAATATTGCT
>JAFQIK010000019.1 GCA_017397545.1 Clostridia bacterium | reverse complement strand
TTGTGTTTTAGTCGTATTTTTTTATTTTTCTTATTTTTTATACTAATTAACCATTGAAAGTGGCTTAACTTCGTGTCGTTACATTTTTATTACAAATTTTACACCTACGGTATTACACTTTTTCAACTAACGAAATTATTCTATAGTCTTCTAGATTTTGAATTTGCTCTTTTCTGTGTTCTTGCCTTTTTTCTAAATTTTCTAATTGTTCTTTGTTCATGTTGTTTTTATTTTTATTTATATAAGCTTGCGAACTTACATAGTTATCTTTTAAGTTTTCTAGTTGTTCCTTAGGTGTTTCTTTTTCAGTTATTATATGACTTTTCAAATTGTCAATTTCATCTTCTCTTATATCTTGTACTTTTCTTGCATGTTCTTTATTGCCTGAATCTCCTATATGAGAATATTGTTCTAAATGTCTTTCACTTCTTGTATGGTTTTCAACAAGATTTACTAAATTATCTAATTGTCTTTTCTTTTTGTTTTCATTATTTTCAAAATTTTCCATTATATAAATCCTCCTTTTTTCAAATAATATAATTATATTATTTGTTTTTTGAAAGATTTTATGAAAGCCATTATTTTAAATTTTTTATTTCATAGCTTCTTCTACAGCAACTGCTACTGCAACTGTTGCCCCAACCATTGGGTTGTTACCCATTCCTATTAATCCCATCATTTCAACATGGGCTGGAACTGATGAACTTCCTGCGAATTGTGCATCTGAGTGCATTCTTCCCATTGTATCTGTCATTCCATAAGAAGCTGGTCCTGCTGCCATATTATCTGGGTGAAGTGTTCTTCCTGTTCCTCCACCTGATGCTACTGAGAAATATTTTTTACCTAATTCTATACATTCTTTTTTGTATGTACCTGCAACTGGATGTTGGAATCTTGTAGGGTTTGTAGAGTTACCTGTAATAGATACGTCTACACCTTCTAAGTGCATTATAGCTACACCTTCTCTAACATCATTTGCTCCATAACATCTAACTTTTGATCTTTCTCCATCTGAATAAGCTTTTTCTTTTACAACATTTACTTTTCCTGTGAAGAAATCAAAATCTGTTTGTACATATGTAAATCCATTTATTCTAGATATTACTTGTGCTGCATCTTTTCCTAAACCATTTAATATTACTCTTAATGGTTCTTTTCTTACTTTGTTTGCAGATTTTGCAATACCAATTGCTCCTTCTGCTGCTGCAAAAGATTCATGTCCTGCTAAGAATGCAAAACATTTTGTTTCTTCTGTTAAAAGCATTGATGCTAAGTTTCCATGTCCTAAACCAACTTTTCTATCATCTGCAACTGATCCTGGTATACAAAAAGCTTGAAGTCCTTCTCCAATTGCTTTTGCTGCATCTGCTGCTTTTGTACAACCTTTTTTAATTGCTATTGCAGCACCTAATGTGTATGCCCAACATGCATTTTCAAAACATATTGGTTGTATTTCTTTTGTTATATCGTAAGGATTAAATCCTTTTTCTTTACAAATTGCTAACGCATCTTCAAAATCTTTTATTCCGTATTTTTCCATTACTGGTTTAATTTGGTCAATTCTTCTTTCATAACTTTCAAATAATGCCATCTTATTACTCCTTTCTTGGGTCAATTTTCTTAACAGCTTCATCAAATCTTCCATATTGACCACTTGCTTTTTCTATTGCTTCTAAAGGTTCTAATCCTTTTTTGATGTTTTCCATCATTTTTCCTAAGTTTACGTATTTGTATCCTATAATTTCATTATCTTTGTCTAATCCTATTTCTGTTATGTATCCTTCGGCAAGTTCTAGGTATCTTGGCCCTTTTGATAATGTAGAATAAATTGTTCCTACTTGGCTTCTTGTTCCTTTTCCTAAGTCTTCAAGTCCCGCTCCTACTGGAAGTCCTCCTTCAGAAAATGCAGATTGTGTTCTTCCATATACTATTTGTAAGAATAATTCTCTCATTGCTGTGTTTATAGCATCACATACTAAGTCTGTATTTAATGCTTCTAATATTGTTTTTCCAACTAATATTTCTCCTGCCATTGCTGCTGAGTGTGTCATACCACTACATCCTATTGTTTCTACTAATGCTTCTTGGATTATACCTTCTTTTACGTTTAATGTTAATTTACATGCTCCTTGTTGTGGTGCACACCATCCTATTCCGTGTGTTAATCCTGAAATATCTTTAATTTCTTTTGATTTTACCCATTTACCTTCTTCTGGTATTGGTGCTGGTCCATGGTCCACTCCTTTTGCTACTGGACACATTTCTTCTACTTCTTTTGAATAAATCATGCTTATTCTCCTTTCCAAATTTGCGAAGCAAATTTGTACTATTCACTTTTCACTATTAATTCTTCATTATTCACTATGATTTGTGTTTCGTATGATTTGCTTCATTTATTTTTATTTTAAAAAATTAATATCATGTTTTTTCGGGTCGATGTGGGCATCGACCCCTACATTTTTTATTTACCTATATTTCTATTTATTTTCATATTCTTCTTGTTCTTCTTTTATTACCCATTCTTGATTCTTTTTATAAAAATCTGCTAATGATATTTTTAATCCTTTAAAAGTTGTAACCGGAATCTCATCGGTAATTTCATATTCTTTTCCTTCACTATATATTTCTGCTTCTTCACTATATAAAAATGTAAATATCTTTTTGTCGTTTGGTTCTATTATCCAATATTCTTTTACCTTGTTTCTTTGATATATTGAGTATTTTGTAAATCTATCGTGAACTAAGTTTGTAGGTGATGCTATTTCTATAATAAAATCCGGAGATCCTTTTACATAGTTTTTATCATATTTGTCTAAATCGCACACAACAAATATATCTGGTTGTACTACTGTATTCCATTTACTTTTATCATTACCTTTTGCAAATACAACATCTAATGGTGCAACAAATGGCATACATTTTTTATCTTTAAAGAATTCTCTTAGTTGTCCAGCTATTTCTAATACTAGCAATTGATGTATTCCTCTCGGGCTACTCATTAAATGTAAATCGCCATTTACTAATTCATATCTTTCATTAGTTTTACTTCTTATTTTTTCTAAATCTTCATAATTATGTTTTTTTCTTTTTCTTGCTAAATTTTCCATATTATTTTCCTCCATACTTTAAATTTAGCGCCCTCTTTCGGGTCGATGTGGGCATCGACCCCTACATATCTAGTAAGCTTTCCCCCGTCATTTCTTCTGGTTTTTCTATTCCCATTATTTCTAACATTGTTGGTATTAAGTCTGCAAGTCTTCCCTCTTTTAATTTAGCATTCTTTCCTATTAGTACTAAAGGCACTACATTTGTTGTATGTGCTGTGTGCGGTTCTCCTGTAGTATAGTCTATCATTTGTTCTGAATTTCCATGATCTGCTGTAATTAATAGAACTCCATTATTGTTTTCTACTGCTTCTACTACTTTTCCAACACATTCATCTATTACTTCTAATGCTTTTACTGCTGCATCTAGATTCCCTGTATGTCCTACCATATCTGGATTTGCATAGTTTAATATTATTGAATCATATTTTTTAGAATTAATTGCTTCTAATACTTTTTCTGTTACTTCATATGCACTCATTTCTGGTTGCATATCATATGTTTCTACTTTTGGAGATGGAATTAAAATTCTATCTTCTCCTGGATATTGTTTTTCTTCTCCTCCATTAAAGAAGAATGTAACGTGTGCATATTTTTCTGTTTCTGCAATTCGAAGTTGTGTTAATCCTTTTTTACCTAATATTTCTCCAAATGTATTTGTTATTTCTGCTTTTTTGAAAGCTATTTCAACATTTTCAATTGTTTCGTCATAATTTGTAAAACATACATAGTATAAAGGAAAATATTCTCTTTCAAATCCATCAAATTCTTTATCTACTAAACTTCTTGTTATTTCTCTTGCTCTATCTGGTCTATAGTTAAAAAATATTACTGAGTCATTTTCTGAGATTGTTGCTATTGCTTCGCCATTATTACAAATTAATGTTGGTTCAACAAATTCATCAAATACTTCTTTTTGATATGATTCCTCTATTGCTGCTACTGCAGAATTTGCTTTAATACCTTCTCCTTTTACAATTGCATCATATGCTCTTACTACTCTTTCCCAGCGTTTGTCTCTATCCATTGCATAGAATCTACCTATTATGCTTGCAATTTTTCCTACACCTTTTTCTTCCATTTTATTTTCTAAATCTACAATAAAGCTTTCTGCAGATGCTGGAGGTGTATCTCTTCCGTCTAAGAAACAATGTACATATACGTCTTCAAAATCTTTTCTTTTTGCAAGTTCTAAAATTGCATATAGATGTCTAATATGACTATGAACTCCTCCATCTGATAATAATCCCATTATATGTAATTTAGAATTGTTCTTCTTACAATTTTCTATTGCTCCTACTAATTCTGGAATACTAAAGAAATCTCCATCCTCAATTGATTTTGTTATTCTTGTTAATTCTTGATATACAATTCTTCCTGCACCTATATTAGTATGTCCTACTTCAGAATTTCCCATTTGTCCTTCTGGTAGTCCAACATCTAATCCACTTGTTTTTATAATTGTTGTAGGATTTTGTTTCATTATTTTATCTAAATTAGGTGTATTTGCAATTTTTACTGCATTTCCTTCTTCATTTTCGTTTACTCCAAATCCGTCTAATATCATAAGCATTGTTAATTTTTTATCCATAATTATATCTTTCCTCGTTTTCGTTGTTTGTATTTTATTTCGTAGGGGCATACGACTCTGTCTGCCCGTTATAAATGATTTTGCGTGGCGACAGGGTCGCCGCTCCCTACATCGTTTGCAATAATTTTTCTTAAAATTTATTTATAGTTTACTATTTTTGCAAATTCTTGTGCATCTAGACTTGCTCCTCCTACTAGTCCTCCATCTATATCTGACATTTCAAATAATTCTTTTGCATTTGATGATTTTACACTTCCACCGTATTGGATTACAACACTATCAGCTATATCTTTTCCATATATATTTTCAATTTCTTCTCTAATCCATTTTATTGTTTCATTTGCATCTTCTTTTGTAGCTGTTTTT
Source organism: Clostridia bacterium (assembly GCA_017397545.1). Lineage (GTDB taxonomy): Bacteria > Bacillota > Clostridia > TANB77 > CAG-508 > CAG-452. The sequence continues at coordinate 10,950 of JAFQIK010000019.1, read as the reverse complement.
CCTGTTCCAATTGCCCAAATTGGTTCATATGCAATTATTGTTTTTATTACCTCTTCATTTGATACCTCTTCTAGTGCTAGTCTTGTTTGTGCTGTTACTACTTCTTTTGCAGTTCCATTTTCTCTTTGTTCTAAACTTTCTCCAACACATACTATTGGTTTTAATTCTAATAATAATGCTTTTTTTAGCTTTTTATTAACACTTTCATCTGTTTCATTATAATATGCTCTTCTTTCTGAGTGTCCTATTATTACATATTCTACTCCTATTGCTTTTAACATTTCTCCTGATATTTCCCCAGTATAAGCACCTTTTTCTTCTGCATTCATATTTTGTGCCCCTATTTTAATTTTTGTATCTTGAGCATGCATTAATGCATAAAATAAATCTGTATATGGAACACATATTACTACTTCGTTTTCTGTATCTTTTACAAGTGGTGCTAATTCTGAAATAAATTCCATAGCCTCATTTGGTAGTTTATTCATTTTCCAATTTCCTGCAATAACTTTTTTTCTCATAGGAAATCCTCCTTATTACACTTTTTTCTACACTTAATTTATACCACATTAATTTTCTTTTTTCAACTAATAATATTTACTATTTTAAGAAACTTTCTTCAAGATTAGTAAAAATTATTTTATATAAAATTATTTTATTCAAATTTATCAATTACTTCAATTTTATTTCCTCTTAAAAATTCTGGTGTTGTCATTCTTTTTGCATTTTCGCCTTGTATTTCTAATATTAAAAGTATATCTTCATTTGCCATTACATATATACCCTGTTTTTTATCTATATATAAAATTGTTCCTGCATCTATTTCAGAAAGTTTATATTCGTATTCTTTAAATTCTGGATATTTTTCTACAAGTTCTTCTTTAGATATTGCATCTACTTTCCAGAATTTTATTTTTTTTTCATTTAACATAGTATATGCTCCCATTATTGGGTTTAATCCTCTTACTAAGTTTTTAATTTCTTTTGCTGTTTTATTTTTCCAATCAATTTTTGCAATTTCTTTATTTAGCATTGGAGCAATTGTAAAGTTATTTCCTTGCTTAGTTCTTGTTGCTGTTCCATTTTCTATTTGTTCTAAACTTTGAACTAATAAATCTGCTCCTATTTTAGATAATCTATCCCATAGTTCTCCTGATGTTTCATTTTTATCTATTTCTACTTCTTTTTGCAGAATTATATCTCCTGCATCCATTTCTTCGTTTAGATACATTATTGTAACGCCTGTTTTTTCATCTCCGTTTAAAATTGCCCATTGTATCGGCGCAGAACCTCTGTATTTTGGAAGTAATGATGGATGTACATTTATTGCTCCGTATTTTGGAATTTCTAATATATTACTTGGAATAATTTTTCCATATGCTACAACACATAATATATCTGGATTTATTTTTGTTATTAAATCTACTATTTCTTGATTATCTCTTAATTTTTCTGGTTGATATATTGGAAATCCTTTTTCGGTTGCATATTCTTTTACTTCACATGGAATAAGTTTCATTCCTCTTCCTTTTGGCTTGTCCGGTACTGTTATAACAGCTGAAATTTCGTGTCCTGCATTATATATAGCATCTAAAGAATCTCTTGCAAAATCTGGGGTACCCATAAATATTATTTTCAATTTAATTCCTCCTTTTGTAACTATTTCTATTCTATGTATTACGATAATATAATTAAAATTTAATTTTATCGTTAATTTTTTAATTTTTCTCTGGTGTTACCGTTTCTAATGTTCCTGGAATTATTTTGTCTACAAAAACTTCTCCATTTAAATGATCTACTTCGTGGCATAATGCTTGTGCTAGTAAGTCTTTTCCTTTTATTTCTATTTTTTCTCCTTTTTCGTTTAGGGCTCTTACTGTAACTTCTTTTGGTCTTACTATTTTTGCAAATTTATTTGGAAAACTTAAGCATCCTTCTTCTACTGTTTGTTCTCCTTTTGTTTTTATTATTTCTGGATTTATTAAAATATATGGCTCTACGCCTTCTTCGTATAAATCTATAACTACTATTCTTTTTAGTATTCCTACTTGTACAGCAGCAAGCCCTACACCATTTAATTTATGCATTGTTTCTATCATATCTTGTATTAATTCTAATACTTTTTCGTCAATTTTTTCTACTTCTCTAGATTTCTTTTTTAAAATCTCATCGCCCTCTTCTCTAATAATTCTAATTGCCATAATACGCCCTCCTTCAAAATTCACTTTGTGAATTTTGTATTATTCACTATTCACTATTAATTATTCACTTATTTGGGCGGAGCAAGCCCCGCCCCTACATTATTTGCAACACATTTGTATATTGTTTTCTGCGGGTCGATGTGGGCATCGACCCCTACATCGTTTGCAATTTATCTTTCGGGCAGGCACGAGACCTGCCCCTACAACGTTTGCAATACATTTATTTTTCGAATTTTCCTAATTCATATTGTTTGGATTTATATCCGCTACAACCCTTACATCTTTTATTTTTAACTTATAATATTCTTCTAATGTAATGTTTACTAAGTTTATTATATTATTATTTAAATTACACTTTGCAATTATTCTCCATCTATATTTATTTTTTATTTTACTAATTGGTGCTACTACTGGATTGTATAATTCTATTGGTATTTTGTATTTACTAATATTTTTTTGTAATATGCTGTGTAATTTTTTAGAAGCTATTCCGTACTTCTTCTTTATTTTTTGCGCTTATTCCAAACATTATTATATCGCAAAATGGTGGATATTTCAATTGTTTTCTTAAAGCTATCTCTGTTTCATAAAACATATCATAATTTTGCTCTTTTGCATGCTCTATACAAAAGTTTTCTGGATTGTATGTTTGTATAATTACTTTTCCGCTCTAGTCCTTCTCTTCCTGCTCTTCCGTGCAACCTGTGTAAGAATTGCAAATGTTCTTTCATTTGCTCTATAATCTTCTATATTTAAACTATTATCTGCTGCAATTACTCCAACTAATGTAACATTAGGAAAATGATGTCCTTTTACAACCATTTGAGTTCCTACTAATATATCGATATTTTCATTTTTAAATTTATTTAATATATCTTCATGCGAATTTTTTTTAGTTACTGTATCTATATCCATCCTAATTGTTCTAGCATTTGGAAACATTTTTTGTATTTCTAATTCTAGCTTCTCTGTTCCCGTTCCAAAATATTTTATATTTTTACTTTTACAACTTGGACATATATTTATATTTTTTGTTTCATATCCACAATAGTGGCATTTTAAACTATTTGAATACTCGTGATATGTTAAACTTATATTACATCTTTTGCATTTTACGGTATATCCGCAATCTCTACACATTACAAAACTTGAAAAACCTCTTCTGTTTAAAAACAATATTGTTTGCTTGTTGTTTTTTATATTTTTTTCTATTTCTTCATATAGTTTTGTACTAATCATAGACCTATTTCCATTTGCAAGTTCTTGCCTTAAATCTACTATTTCTACATTTGGCATAGCAGATTTATTTGCTCTTTTTGTAAGTGTTATTAATTCTATTTTTCCGCGTCTTTGCTTTTGCAAACGAATTAATATCTGGTGTAGCACTTCCGAAGAACTACTGGTATATCTTTTTGTTTTGCAAGATATTTTGCAATGTCTTTCGCGTTAAATCTTGGAGACATATCTGATTTGTATGAACTATCGTGTTCTTCATCTATTATTATTATTCCCAAATTTTTTATCGGAGCAAATATAGCTGACCTTGCACCTATAACTATTTTTGCTTTTCCTTCTTGTATATTTTTCCATTGGTCATATCTTTCTCCTACTGATAGTTTACTATGTAATACTGCTATACAATCTCCAAATCTTGCTAAAAATCTATCTACCATTTGTGGAGTAAGGGATATTTCTGGAACTAGCAAAATTGCAGTTTTATTGTTTTTTAAAGCATTTTGTATAAGTTGTAAATATATTTCTGTTTTTCCGAGAACCTGTTACTCCGTATATTAAAAATTCTTTAAATTTGCTTGTACTAATTTTTTGATATGCCTCTTTTTGTTCTGCTGTTAATTCTAAAGGTTTGTCCCTTTTTATTTCTTTATAGATAAAAGGATTTCTTTCTATTTTTTCTTCTATTATTTCTATATACCCATTTTTTTCTAAAGTATTAATAATACTTCTAGAAGTTTCTGTAATCACTTGCAAATCTAATATATGTATTCCTTCATTTTCGAACAAAAATCTTAATATTCTTTTTTGTTTTTCTGATTTAATTATATTTTCTTCTATTTCAATTTCTATCTCATCTATGTCTTTTTTTAGGTATACAAAATTTCCGGTTTTTTCTTTAATTCTATTCCCTATATTTTTTGTACTATTTCCTGGTGGAAGCATTAATTTTATACAATCAGAAATATTACAAAAATATCTCTTAGACATAAGCATTGCTAATTTTATATTTTCTTCGTTTAATATATTATCTTCTACTTTTATTATTTCCTTATTTGCAAACTCTGACTCTTGTTTTATTGCTATTACAAAACCTTCTTCTATCTTTTTTGTTCCGAATGGCACAAAAACTCTTGACCCTATTTTTATTTCCGTTAAAATAGAGTCTGGAATTATATAATCATAAGTTCTATTTAATTCTTTTGCTATTGTATTTATTATTATTTCTGCTATCATTTTTTCACCTTGCACATAGTATATCAAATATGTTAATTATTCTCAAGGAAGTATCTTGATTTTTGGTGAAAAATGTACTAAGATATTGTAATAGAATTAAGTGTAATTCACTCTAGAAGTGTGAAGTGCGAGGTGGGAAGTGTGAATTTAAGCAAACTCCTTCGAAGCCTATCCTAAAAGCACACCTCACACCTCCCACATCACACCGCAGAATTATAATTTAATTTATTATAAAATCTTTTAATAAAGAGGAGAATATAACATGACCAGCAAACAAAGAGCTTATTTAAGGGGACTTGCAAATAAAATAGATGCAATTTTTCAAATTGGTAAAAATGGTATAAATGATAATTTAATAAAGCAATTAGATGATGCATTAGAAGCAAGAGAGTTAATTAAAATTACAACTTTAGAAACTGCACCAGATTCTGCTAAAAATTTATCTTTTGAAATTGCCGAAAGAACAAATTCTATTGTTATACAAGTAATTGGAAATAAAATAACTTTATTTAGAAAAAGAAAAAAAGATTCTAAAATAGAATTACCAAATTAATATTTTCTACTAGACAATAAAGAGGCTTAAATATGTAATTTACGCCCTAATTACATATTTAAACCTCTTTATTGATTTTGATTTTTTAAGAAATAATATTAAAGAAAGTAATTTTATACACATTTTATTTTGTCTTCCAAAGCTGATATTCTAATTGAATTTTCTTCTGTCTTTACACTTAAATAAGCTATTTTTTCATTTAAATCTTCATGCATTTCTTGGTGTAGTTCAAAAGCTTCTAATAATGCTGGAAATTCTGTCATAACTTTATTTTCTATCACAATAACAGACTCATGTAGATTATTAATTTGTCTTGTATGATCATCTAATATCTTTGTATGTTCGTCTAATATCTTTGTATGATTTTCTAAAATATTTTCAATATTTTCAAATCTTTCATCCATTTTGTCAAATTTTGCATCGATTTTATCAAATTTTTCATCAATTTTGTCAAATTTTTCATCAATTTTGTCAAATTTTTTATCGATTTTATCAAATTTTTCATCAATTTTGTTGAATTTTTCATCGATACTTTCAAATTGCTTGTCAATATTCTCAAAGCATTTAATTACTTTATCTTCAAATTCTTTAGACATATATTTCCCTCCTCCCAATTTTAAAATTTGTCAAAAAAGTAGACTAATTTTATAAAATTAGTCTACCATTTATTAATATATTTGTCAATTGTTTTTTACATTTTTTTACAATTCGCAAATTTAGGGACGGGTCTTAAATTTATTTTGATTTGTATTCGTTCTCTATTATAGTCATTATAATTTGTACTGTTTTTTCTAAATCGTCATTTTTTATAACATAGTCATACATTCCTATTTTAGATTCTTCGTAGTCAAATCTATTTAGTCTTAATTCTATTTCTTTAAGACTTGCTTTTTCTATTCTATGCTCTAATCTTCTTCTTAATTCTTCTTTTGGAACTCTTAAAAATATTGTTACTATTTTTATATCGTCTTTTAATAGTTTTATTAAATTTTCTGTTCCGTTTACTTCTATATCTTTAACTATTATTTTTCCTTTTTTTATATTATCATTTAATATTTTTTTAGAAGTTCCATAATAGTGTTCATGATGTACAGAATATTCATAAAATTCATTTTCTTTTATTTTTTGTTCAAATTCTTCTGTTGTTACAAAATTGTATACCACACCATCTTGTTCTCCTGGTCTTGGACTTCTATCTGTATATGATGGCATTGTTGTAATATTACTCATTCTTTTTAATAATTCTTGTTTTATTGTATCTTTTCCTGCTCCTGATACTCCTGATAGTAATACTAACATTTTACTACCACCTTACCCTCTGCTATTTCATTTGCAGCAAGTGTAACTGTTGATTCTTCTTTAACATTTGTAAGTGGCACGCTTCCTGCTGATATTTGTCTTGCTCTTCTTGCTGTAGCAATTACTAATTCAAATCTGTTATCAAATATTTTTAATAAATCTGTAACTGTAGGTTTTATAATCATTTTTTATCAATTCCTTTCTATTCTTCTATATTCTCTTCTTTATTAATATCTTTATCTAATCTTGAAGCAACTGTTTCTGGTTGTACTGCAGATAATATAACATGTCCAGAATCCATTATTAAAACAGCTCTTGTTCTTCTTCCACATGTTGCATCAACTGCCATTTTATTATCTTTTGCCTCTTGCACTAATCTTTTTATTGGTGCAGATTCTGGGCTTACTATTGTTATAACCCTATTTGCAGAAACTATATTTCCAAATCCAATGTTAATTAATTGCATAATATATTCTCCTTTATTAATTATTTATAAATTTTTCTGAGGTGTGATGTGTGCGGTGCGAAGTGTGATTTTAATCTCTTCTTTATAATTTCCCACTTCCCACATCGCACTTCTCACTTCTAGAAAATACATTTTAATCTCTTTCAACTTCTATTCTATATTTTGTACTTGTTCACGTATATTCTCCAATTCTGTCTTCACATCAACTACTAAATTTGTTATTCCTAAATTATTTGCTTTTGAACCTATTGTATTTGTTTCTCTGTTCATTTCTTGTATTAAAAAATCTAATTTTTTACCAATCGCAATATTTTCATTAACTAAATTTAAAAATTGTGACATATGACTTTTTAATCTTGTTATTTCTTCTTCAACAGAACATTTATCAGAATAAATAACTACTTCTTGTGCAAGTCTTGATTGGTCTATTACGTCTGTTTTTAGTAATTCTTTTATTCTTGTTTCTAATTTTACTATATATTCTTCTACAAGTCCAGTAGAAATATTAGAAATTTCTTTTATTTTTTCTTCTATTTTATAAATTCTGTTTTCTAAATCTTGTTTTATTTTTGTTCCTTCTTTTTGTCTCATATCTATAAAACTTTTTATTGCCATGTTTAGCGCTGTAAGTAATTCTTTTTCAATTACTTCTTCTGCCTCTTCTTCTACTTTTATATTTAATACATCTGGGAATTTAGAAATATCCATTATATTTATATTATCTACTATCTCTGATTCTTTTGATAGTTTTTTTAATTCTTGTATATATTTTTTAGCAATTTCTGTATTTATTTTTATATTTTTACCTAAATCACTATTATTGTTAAATGTTATATATACATCTATTTTTCCTCTAGATACAGAATTTAAAATTTCTTTTTTTATTTTTTCTTCTAAATAATTTAAGTTTCTTGGCATTTTTATATTTATATCACTAAATCTATTGTTTACAGATTTTATTTCTATTAAATATTCTCTTCCTTCTTTTTCGTATATACTTCTTCCATATCCTGTCATACTTTTAATCATCTACTGTTACCACCTTTCTTGGTCTACCTCTCTTTTTAGGAGTATCTGATTCTTTTTGTTTGTTCTCATTATTCTTTTTTTCTAACTTTTTAGTTTGTTCCCTTTGCGGGTCGCTGTTCGGCCAGCTGTGCGAAACATCGTGAGCTACAGATGGCACATGCCCTTGGGGTAGGGCATCGACCCCTACATTGTTTTTGTTTGCATTATTTGTCGTTTCACTTTTTTTAGGTCTTCCCCTTTTCTTAGGTGCTGTTTCTACATTTTGTCTTTCTATTGTTTTTTGTATTTTGATGTTATTTTCTTTCTCTTTAACTCTAATAACATCTTTTCTTTTTTCTTTTTTTATAATTTCTTTTATATCACTAGATTGTTTTATATGTATTTTTTTAGCTTTACTTACTATACATATTGATTTTATTATATAATATACTGCTATATAAGCACTTACTATCATATAATATTTTTTATAAAATTCATCTAGTTCAAAAATAATATATGGAAAAAATAATGTAATTACTGAAACTATTAATGTTTCTATCCCATATATTGCTAAAGTTCCATTCTCTTTTCTATATGCTATCTCAAACAAGTAAATAGTAACTCCTAGAATAAGAATACTAAAAATATTAAAGTCTATTGAGCGAACTGCTTTTGTAGCTCCAACACTTCCCATCATTAGAAATGTAAAATATACTATCATTGATATTGCTATTATTATATTTGTAAAAATATCTTTCTTAATTTTTTCTTTTATGTTTCTTGGTAATGCTATTTTTTGATTTATTTCTTTTTCTATTTTACTTATAGTTTCTTTTTTCATTAAAGTTTTCCTCCCAAGTCTCCTAACTCGTACATTATTATACTTGCTAATACAAATGCAACTGTTTCTGTTCTTAATATTCTTTTTCCTAATGTTATTACTTTTGCTCCACTTTCTTTTAATAAATCTACTTCCTCTTTTTCTATTCCACCTTCAGGTCCTATAATTATTCCGATTTTTATTTCTTTATTTTTTATATTTTTTAATTTTTGTATTTCATTTTTTAATGTATTTATTTCTTCATTTTCGTATGCCAATAATACTATATCATATTCACAAATAATATTACAAATATTTTTAACATTTATTACATTATTAATTTTAGGAAGCTTATCTCTACCACATTGTTTTGCAGCAACTTCTGATATTTTTTGCCACCTTTCTATTTTTTTATTTTTTGCTTTATCTTCTATTTTTGCAATACATCTTTTCATTTCTACCGGAGTTATTTGATTTACTCCTAGTTCAACACATTTTTGTATTATTAATTCCATTTTATCTGCTTTAGGGATTCCTTGAAATATAGTTATATCTATATCTGATTCAGAATTTGATTCTATTTCGTTAAAAATTATACATTCTATACTATTATCATTTAATTTAGATATTCCACATGTATAATTTTGAGCTGTGTCTGAATTGCAAATTTGTATATTATCATCTACTTTAAGTCTTAATACATTTTTTATATGGTTTACATCTTCCCCTACAATTATAATTCTATCTTCTTTTATTTGATTATTCTTTACAAAAAACTTTGGCATTATTATTCCTTTCTTTTCTGTTTTGTCCAACAATTAAGGGCGGACCAAGGCCCGCCCCTACAATCTCTATTACAAATTTTATCATAAAACTTCTTGTTGTTTCAATATTTTTTTACCCAAATATTCCTTTTTTTCTTACTGGTGGTTGTTCATTCATTGTTTTAGCTAATTTGCTTAATAAATCTCTTTGTTCTGATGTTAATTTTTTAGGTGTTTGTACAATAACTGTAAATATATAATCCCCATTCCAATTTCCATTTACAGCTTTAAATCCTTTTCCTTTTATTGTAAACCTTGTACCTGTTTGAGTTCCCTCTGGTATTTTATATATTTCTTCTTTTCCATCTACCATAGGTATTTTTAAATCTGCTCCTAATGTTGCCTGTGTAAATGTAATTGGTATATCACATACTACATGGTCACCATTTCTTGAGAAAATACTGTGTTTCCTTATATTTACTACTATGTATAAATCTCCTTTTGGTCCACCTTTTTCTCCTGGTTCTCCTTCTCCTCTTAGCACTACAGTTTGATTGTCTGATATCCCTTGTGGTATTTTTACTTTTATTTTTACTGGTTTTCTTACCTTTCCTCTTCCTTTACATTCTGGGCATTTTTCTTGTATTACTTTTCCTTCTCCATTACATGTAGGACAAGTTTTTGTAGTTTGCATTTGTCCAAGTATAGTAGATACTACTTGTTTTATTGTTCCTGTTCCATTACAAGACTTACATGTTTCTACACTTGTTCCTGGTTTTGCTTTTGTACCATGGCAAGTATTACATTCTTCTTCTCTATTTATAGATATTTCTTTTTCTACTCCTAGATAAGATTCTTCAAAAGTAATATTCATACTATATTTTAAATCTCTTCCTTTTTTAGGACCATTTTTAGTTCTAGTAGAAGTTCTTCCACCAAATCCTCCTCCAAAGAAAGATGAGAATATATCTCCTAAATCTCCAAAATCTGAAAAACCATCAAATCCAGAAGTAGAATATGAATAGTATCCTCCTCCAGGGCCACCGCCACCAAATCCTTGTGGTCCATCGTGTCCAAATTGGTCATACATTCTTCTTTTTTGAGGATCTGATAAATTTTCGTATGCTTCAGATACTTCTTTGAATTTCTCTTCCGCTTCTTTTTTATTATCTGGATTAGCATCAGGGTGATATTTTTTTGCAAGTTTTCTATATGCTTTTTTTAGTTCATCATCAGTTGCTGTTTTGCTTACTCCTAATACTTCATAATAATCTCTTTTATTTGACATTTGTTTAATTCCTCCCAAAAACCGTTTTTAATTATTTCTATAATAATATTTTTATTACACAAATAATTAAAAATTCTTAGGG
>JAFQIK010000018.1 GCA_017397545.1 Clostridia bacterium | reverse complement strand
CCTGTTCAATGAGGCCGAAAAGGAGCAGGACCACAAGGCAGAGGAACCCACCGAGGAGACCTTCACCGTCAAGGCCCATGCCCGGAAGAAGAAGCGTACCCTTGCGGAGATGACCGCCAAACTCTTATGTCTAGTTCTTCTGCTGCTTCTATTACAAATGATGCAAAGCGTGGTTTGAATAAGCATTTCTCTTCTTTAAATTCAAATCCTATTTTGTTACCAAAACACATTTTGCTTATAGTATCTGGAAGTCCAAATTGTCTTACAGATGCTACAGATATTGCTTTTCCATCATTTATTAATTTAAATACTAATTCATAGTTTTCTTTTAAATCTTCAAAATCTGGTAAAAATTCTTCTGTTATTCTTGTTTTTAACATATATACTTTTGAACCTGCTTTTTTAAATTCATTTGATACTACTTTATTTGTATCTACAACACCGATACAGAATGATGCAAGCGTTGGTGGTACATCTAATTCGTTATATGAACCTGACATTGAGTCTTTTCCACCAATTGAAGCAAGTCCTAATTTTTCTTGCACTAAATATGCTCCTAAAAGTGCTGCTAAAGGTTTTCCCCATCTGATAGCTTCTTCTCTTAATTTTTCAAAATACTCTTGGAATGTAAACCATGCTTTTTTATAATCTCCTCCACATGCTACATATTTTGTAAGTGAATCTATTACTGCATATACTGCTCCATGTAATGGGCTTATCTCTGATAAATATGGATCATATCCAAAGCTCATTACTGTTCCAGAATTTGTGTATCCTTTTAGTGTTGGAATTCTAGCACACATACTTTCCGAAGGTGTTAATTGATATTTACCACCAAATGGCATAAATACTGTTCCTGCGCCTATTGTGCTGTCAAATCTTTCCACTAATCCTTTTTGTGAACAACAATTTAGGTCTGAAATTATGTTTTTCCATCTTTCTACTTTTTTGCAATTTTTCCCGTTTGTTTTGAAACAGTCTTCCGGGCGGACAGGGTCGTCCGCCCCTACAGTGTTTGCATTTTGTTTTGTTCTTCCTGCAAAGTATTCTTCTAAACCTTGTGGTTTTTCTATTTTTGCTTCTGCACTTTTTACTGTTCCATTTGTATTTAAGAACTCTCTTGATAAATCTACTATTAATTTACCTCTCCAGTACATTTTCATTCTTGGCTCTTCTGTAACTGTTGCAACTACCGTTGTTTCTAAGTTTTCGTTTGATGCAAGTTTTTGGAATTTTTCTACATCTTTTTCTTCTATTACAACTGCCATTCTTTCTTGTGATTCAGAAATAGCAAGTTCTGTTCCATCTAATCCATCATATTTTTTAGGAACTTTATCTAGATTAATTTCTAATCCATCTGCAAGTTCTCCAATTGCTACGGATACCCCACCTGCGCCGAAATCGTTACATCTTTTTATTAGTTTAGTTACTTCCGGATTTCTAAATAATCTTTGTATTTTTCTTTCTTCTGGTGCATTTCCTTTTTGAACTTCTGCACCACAGCTTGTTAAAGACGCGCTATTATGTGCTTTTGATGAACCAGTTGCACCTCCACATCCGTCTCTACCTGTTCTTCCACCTAGTAATACTACTACATCACCAGGAGCTGGTCTTTCTCTTACTACATTTTCTTTTGGTGCAGCACCTACTAATGCACCTATTTCCATTCTTTTTGCTGTATAACCATTATGATATATTTCTGCTACTTGTCCAGTTGCAAGTCCTATTTGATTTCCATATGAGCTATATCCTCTTGCTGCTTCATTTGTTAATTTTCTTTGTGGTAGCTTATTTGGCATTGTATCTTTTACAGAAGTTCTTGGATCTCCACATCCTGTAACACGCATTGCTTGATATACATATACTCTTCCAGATAGTGGATCACGAATTGCTCCACCTAAACATGTTGCAGCTCCACCGAAAGGCTCTATTTCTGTAGGATGGTTATGTGTTTCGTTTTTGAACATTACTAAGTATTCTTCTGGTTTTCCATCAACTAAGATTTCTGCTTTAATGCTACATGCATTTATTTCTTCTGATTCATCTAAATCTTTTAGCATTCCTTTTTTCTTTAATTCTTTTACTGCTATTGTAGCAACATCCATTAAACATATATCTTTTGCAATTTTTCCATCATATACATATTCTCTTGATTTTTTGTAATCTTCATAAATTTTGTTTGCTAAATCCCAGTTTATTTCTACTTTTTCAAGTTTTGTTAAGAATGTTGTATGTCTACAGTGGTCTGACCAATATGTATCTATCATTTTCATTTCTGTCATAGAAGGATCTCTTTTTTCTACATCTCTAAAATATTTTTGACAGAATTTTAAGTCCTCTAGATCCATCGCAAATCCATATTTTTCGTAGAATTTTTTAGAATCTTCATCTGTCATATTGATAAATCCTTCAACAATTGCAACATCTGCTGGTTCTTCTTGTTTTTCATCTAAGCTTTCTAATTTATCTAAAGAACATTCTCTTGAATCTACTGGATTTATCATATATGCTTTTATTTTTTCTACATCTTCAGCACTTAAATTTCCTTTTAGAACATATATTTTTGCACTTTTAGATATTGGTCTTGCACCTTCTGTTAGTATTTGCAAACATTCTGATAAAGAATTTGCTCTTTGATCAAATTGCCCTGGCAAATATTCTACTCCAAATACTTTATCTTCTTTTTCAAAAGGATATTCTTCTTCAAAGCATAAATCTACTTGAGGTTCTGAAAATACTGTGTTTTTTGCTTTTGCAAAAACTTCATCTGTTATTCCTTCAACATCATATCTGTTTAGCATTATGATATCTTCTAAGTTATCTATTAAAAGATTTTCTTTTAAATCTCCTAATAAACCTTTTGCTTCAACATCGAAGCCTTGTTTTTTTTGTACATAGATACGTTTTACCATGTTACATTCTCCTATCTTTATATATTATTATAAACCAAAAATAGAGCAGACATTTCCGATAAAAATCGTATAATATCTGCTCTGTTGCTATGTCTGTACTGCGTTAACCGAAAATTCTTCTGAATATGCTCGGTTTAATCTGGAATGCTCCGTCCGGATAAAGAATAACCTTATCACCCTTATAGAAGTAATACATAAGTCCTTCTTCCTCAGTTGTGATCCTTCCTTCTGCACGACACCTGATTTTCAATTCTTTTTGAAGCTGTCTTCCTTCATCTAAAATTGGACAAACCCTGTGTGAAGATTCTGTGGATCGCAATTTATCCGCTAATTCCCCCCGAGAATACTTCGCATTAAGGATAATGATATCCTTTTTTCCTGCTTCGGATACGCACGTATACAGTGTACCCATAAGTTGTCAACTCCTTTTATTTTTTTGTACAACGGATCTACCTGTACACTAATATTATACTATTTTTTCTATGAAATTGTCAATTTTCAATGATTTTGTAAGTTCGGGTCGATGTGGGCATCGACCCCTACAATTATTTTATATATTTCCTAAACGAATCAAAATTAGTATATTGTGCATTTTAATGAATGAGTAAAACCGGAGGCGTGCTGCTGCACGTTGAGGATTTTACGATTGAATTAAAATGTGCAAGATGCTGATTTTCATTCGTTTACATTATAACTTCTTTATTTCCTTCTACTACCTCGCCTATTAAGTACGCTTCTTCTCCTGCTTCTTTTAATAGGTTTATTGCTTTTTCTACTTCGTTTTCTGGAACTATTACTGCCATTCCAATTCCCATGTTAAATGTGTTGTACATATCTCTTTCTGGAATGTTTCCTCTTGATGCTATTAATTTAAATAATGCTGGAACTTCATAAGAGTTTTTATCTATTTTTAATGATACACCTTCTCTTAACATTCTCGGTAAATTCTCATAGAATCCTCCACCTGTTATATGAGATATTCCTTTTACTTTAACTTCTTCTATTAATTTTAGTATTGGTTTTACATATATTCTTGTTGGTTCAAGTAATGCCTCTCCAACTGTTTTCCCTAATTCTTCTACATATTCTTTTAGGTTTTCTTCGTTTACATCAAATACTTTTCTAACTAATGAGAATCCATTTGAATGAACTCCTGATGATGCAAGTCCTATTACTTTGTCTCCAACTTCTATTGTTTTGCTATCTATTATTTTCTTTTTATCTACAACTCCAACACAGAATCCTGCTAAATCGTATTCATCTTCTGGATAGAAACCTGGCATTTCTGCTGTTTCTCCACCAACCAAACTACAATTTGCTTTTTTACATCCTTCTGCTACACCTGTAACTATTGTTGCTACTTTTTCTGGTATGTTTTTTCCTAGAGCCATATAGTCTAAGAAAAACATTGGACTTGCTCCTGTACAAATTACATCATTTGCACACATTGCTACACAATCTTCTCCTATTGTGTCATGCTTGTCCATTAAAAAAGCCAATTTTAGTTTTGTACCTACTCCATCTGTTCCTGAAACTAAAACTGGTTCTTCCATTCCTTGAATTTGTGGCGCATAAAGTCCCCCAAATCCACCTATATCTGATATAACTGCATTTGTATATGTTGATTGAACAGCTTTTTTCATTAATTGTACACCTTTGTACCCTGCTGTAACATCTACACCTGCAGCTTTGTAACTTTCGCTAAAACTTTTTTCCATTTTTTTGCTCCCTTCGGTTTTTCTCTTGCGGATACCCGCATTATAAGATTATTATATTATATAACGACATTTTTTGCAATGAATTTTTAAGTATATTTTGCAATTAAGGCTTTTGTTTTTATTCCTTGCTCTTCAAACATCTTTTCATGTTCTGTTTCAATATTGTTTTCCCATATTGGCTCTGCATGTAAATCATATGTTTTAGAAATAATTTCAAATCCTGTTTCTTCAAAATATCTTATACTTGCATTAAATAAATTTTCATCATCTGTTTTGAAATATATTTCTCCACCTTTTTTTAAAAATATTTTGTAATTTTCTAATTGTCTTGTATATGTAAGCCTTTTTTTGTTGTGTCTTGGTTTAGGCCAAGGATTACAAAAATTAATATATATTCTTTCCACCTTGTCTTTTTTATTTAATATATTTTGTATTATTAATATTTCATATGCTGTTAAAAGAACATTATTAATTTCTCTATTTGCTTCTAAATATTCTTTTTCTACATTTCTTTTTGCTAACCCCAACACTTCACTTTTTATATCTATTGCTAAATAATTCACCTCAGGATTTCTACTTGCAAGTTTTGCTATAAAACTTCCCTTACCACATCCAAGTTCTAGATGCAAAGGCTTACTTGGTCTTTCAAATGCTTTATTCCATTTCCCTATTAACTCTGTAGGGTTATCTATAAAAAATTCACTTTCTGCAAGTTCTTCTCTAACCCACGGTTTTCTTCTCATTCTCATTTTTTGTTTCCTCTTTTTCTACTTTTTTAGTCCATTTTTCAATATAATATCTACGAATTATTGCTAAGTTTGTAAACATTCTTCCTACAAATACTACTATCGCTGCCAAATAAATATCTATATTTAATTTAACACCAAGCCATGTTAAAAGTATTGATAGAATAGCATTTCCAAAAAATCCTGTTATAAATACTTTGAAATCAAAATTTCCTTTAAGTACTGATGTTATTCCTCCAAATACAGAATCTAAAGCTGCAACTATTGCTATAGCTAAATATCCAGAATATGTATAAGATATTGTTGGAACATTCATTCCTATTAGCGCACCTAATGCACATCCTATTATAATTGCAAATATTATCATATTATTTTCCTCCTCTAAAATGCATATTCCATATTTAAATCTCCTGTATATGCATTTATTAAAATCTCGTCTTTTCTTTCAAGGATTATATCTTTTCCTTCTTCTAGTTTTGTATCTATATATCCATATTGTTTTTTAGATAATCCACTTTCTAAGTATGTAGGATTTCCTATTGCTTTTACTTCATAAGGAGATACTATTCTTTCTCCATTAACACTAATATACGTTCCACCTAAATCTACTACATATGAATCATATACTATTCTTTGGCCATTTATCGATATTGCTTCTGCTCCATCTACCTTTAACTGATTTAGCAATTCTCTTAAATCTTTTGATGTTATTTTTTGAGCTCTTGTATCTGTTAATGTAACAATTATTCCAGTACCTTTTACAGTGTTTTTGCCTAATATATTATTTTGTTGTTCTAATTCTTTTTTCAAAAGCTCAGATGCCTCTTTACCTGTTGTAATTGATATTTCATATTCTTTAATTTTTAAATTGGTTTCTTGCATCTGATTTTGTACTTCTGCTGTTTTTTGTTTAAAGTTACTTATTTCAGCTTTAAGCTCATCTTCCCTCATGTTTTCTATCAAAGTAATATTAGTATGTTTTATTGTTTTAAACTGAACAAATATTACAGTTGTAAGAATTAAAACCATTATTCCTATTGTTATAGTTATTGTAATTTCACCTTTTTTCAACTACATATCACCTCTTGTTAAATATTCATAAGTATATACTCCTTCATATTTAGGAATAGTTATACTTTCACTTTTCCAATGAACTACTTTTACTCCATCGTCAGCCATCGCTTGCAAGTACCCTCCTGGTCTTGTTAATGCAAACTCCATTCTTTCTGGATATCCTATTGCTTTTATAGTTATTGGTACTCCTACCATTTTTCCATTTATTCTTATTATATTTCCATCACATAATATAGCTGTTGTATTTGTTATTCTTTGGTCATTTATTGACACTGCATCTGCTCCAGAATTAAATAATTCGTTTACTATATATAGTAGGTCTTCTTCATGAACCAAATATCCATTAATATTTAATACTTCATCACTACTTACCTCTCTATTTTCATCTAATTCTATAACAAATCCTTGACCTGAAATTTCTGTTAATCCTAATAATATCTGATTACTCTTTATTTCTGCTTCATTTTTAGTATCTCCCTCGCTTTTAGTAGAAGCATTTAATCTTATTTCTTCTAATTTTTTTTCCTTCTCTTCTAATTCTTTATATATGGCTTCATATTCTCCCTGGCGCTTTAGTAACTCATTTTTTAAATCACTATTATCTTTTAGAGTTGCACCTACAGATTTTGTTGCCTCCTTTATTGTATTTATTTGTATACATATCCCCATTACTAGTAACATACACACTATTCCGTAGCACTATTGCTATTTTATTTTTACTCATTTAAGTCGCCTTCCTTTAATCCTTTATTTAAAAATTTACAGTTTCCCTAAATACTGTTTTCTCTGAATCTTGAAAATATATTTCTCCACTTATTCCTTTTTCTTGCTCAATTACTTCTTCTATTTTTAATATTTTTATATTTATGTTTTTTATATCTCCAAAATTTATAATTTTATTTTCGCTTGGTATTAATAATTTATAATTTTGCTTGTCCGATATATCTATATTTGTTATTATCCCTGCCAAAGAATTGCTTTTTGATGATTCCATTATTTTTATTATGTCTTCAAGTTTTTTTAAATCATTTACAACTAATCTATTGCCTTCTTTAATTTCTTCAGGAGTTGTTTCAAATCCTGTTAGAATTGGAATATTTAATGGTTCTTCTGTAATTTCCAAAATATACCCCTGATTATTTATATACACATATGAATTACCAAATTGTAACATATATGTAGGTGTTCTTTCTTGTATTTCAAGAGTTACCGTTCCATTTAAGTTTCTTTTCATTTTAACGCTTTCTATATATGAATTTGTTTTTATATTTTGGTTTATATTTTCATTCGTAACTTTAAACATGTTTGTATCAAGTACTAATTGAGATAAAATAATAATTTCCTCTGAAGAAATTTTACTATTATTAACAACAATTATTTGCTTAATATTAAACAAACTTGACATCATAAACATTATTATTGCAACAATAATCAGAAAAATAAGAATTATATATTTTGCAATTTTATTTTTTTTCGTTGTTTTTAAAGTTTTCTTTGTGTTCTTATTTTTTTTAATTTTACTATTTTTATGCGGGCGACTACTAGTCGCCCCTACATTCTTGGTTTTATTTTTCGAATTCTTTGTTGTTTTTTTATTAGTTGTTTGTTTTTTTGGAGTCAAACCTATAATAATCTCATTATCTAAATTAATTGTTTCATTCTTGCTAATTCGCGTATTTTCTTTTCTATTTTTTTTATTTTTCTGATCACGTCTGCTAGTCGTACCCACACTTTTTGTTTTTTTAGGTTCTTGTTTTTTTGTATATAATAAATCAACAGTTTGTCCTTTAGATTTTTTCATTAAATTTCCTCCATATTTACATATGTTTTCAATATATATCAAATTCGTTTTTCGGGTCGCTGTCGGCAGCGACCCCTACATTTCAATAATTTTATTTCTCTAATTTTATATTTGCTCCAATTTTTTGTAGCTTTTTATCTAACCCTTCATATCCTCTTAATATATATTCTATATTTTTTACTGTTGTTTTTCCTTTTGCTACTAGCCCAGCAAGGACTACTGCTGCTCCTCCTCTTAAATCTGTAGCTTCCACTGTTGCACTGTTTAACTTCCTTACACCTTTAACAACAGCAACCCTTCCTTCTATGTTTATCTTTGCTCCCATTCTTTTTAGCTCATTAGTATATTTATATCTGTTTTCAAATATATTCTCCACTACTACAGATGTCCCTTTTGCCATACAAAGCATGCTTGTAAATACTGATTGCATATCTGTTGGAAATCCAGGATATGGCATAGTTTTTATATCTACACATTTTAATTTTTTAGGAGTTTCTATAAGCATACTATTTTTTTTAATATTAAATTTACATCCACATTCTTCTAGTTTTTTTATTATTGGAGTAATGTGTTCTGGAATGACATTATTTAATTCTAAATTTCCTGATGTTGCAGCAGCCATGCAGAGCATAGTTCCTGCTTCTATTCTATCTGGCATAATGTTATAACTTACATCTTTTAAATCATTTACTCCAGTTATTTTTATTATGTTGGTTCCTGCTCCTTCTATTTTAGCTCCCATTTTATTTAAAAAATTTTGTAAATCTTCTATTTCAGGTTCCATAGCTGCATTAGTAATAATTGTTTCTCCGCTCTGCAAAAACAGATGCTAAAATAATATTTTCTGTTGCTCCTACTGATGGAAAATCTAAATGTATTTCGTTCCCAATAATTTTATCGCATGTGCATTTAATATATCCTGCTTCCTCATCTACATTTATACCTAATTCTTTTAATGCCTTTAAGTGTAAATCTATTGGTCTAGAACCAATATCACATCCCCCTGGATAAGAAAAAACAGCGTTTTTAAATCTTCCAAGTATTGCTCCCGCAAGAACTACAGACGACCTCATTTGTCTCATTAAATCGTCTGGGATTTCATAATTATTCATTTTGCTAGAATCTATAACTATTTTACCATTCTTCTTATCTACTTTGCAACCTAAAATCTTTAATATTTTTAAAGTTATTTGTGTATCATGAATCTCAGGTACATTATATAATTTAGTAACACCTCCATTTAATATACTTGCAGCAATTATTGGAAGTGATGCATTTTTAGAACCTGATATACTTAGAACTCCCTCTAAGGTTTTCCCTCCTTCTATTATGTAACTTGACATTTTCTTCATCCTTTCCGTAAAATATTTTTTGCTATATTTTATGAATAACTTACAAGAATTGTGAATAAACCGAAATCGTTTATATGTTTACTTTTTATGAAAAGTATGATATACTAGTTTTATAGTTAATTATTTTTCCTTAACTATGTATAAATAAGTAGTTAAGGATTCTCTCCTTTACTATTTATTTAAATAAATATTTTAAAGGAGGAAAGAAAATGGCTTGCAAAGGTAATAATTGCGGAAAACCTAAGGAATGCACAAAACCCACTTGTTGTGGAATGTGTGAAGAGCGGGATAACTGTCCGCATGGTTCTCCTTGTCCCTCTTGTACTGGTAACTCAGAAAATAACCAGACTGATGACAAATAGCCAAATTAAAAGTGTTGCTATATATGAAAATATAGGCAACACTTTTTTATTTTTCATATATTAACTTGTATTGACTTATGTTATTATTTAATAAAACCCTTCCTGTCTCTCTTTTTATTTTCTTTGTAACATATTTTATTGGTTTGAATATCATATATATTGTATTGATACATATATTTTATTAGGAGGGATTATTTTGAATAATACTAATAATTTTGATATGGCTAAGATGATGGCTATGCTTTCTAAAATGGATAAAAAAGATTTAGAAGCTGGTATTGCAAAAGCTAACCAAATATTGCAAACCAAAAGTAAAGATGAAATTTTGAAAGAAATTTCTAAAAACAAATAAGGTGGATTGATATTTTTGAATAACGAAGATATGTCAGATGTTTTTGATAAATTAAATAATATTGCTGGTCAGAATAATATTTCGCCTGAAATGGTAAATAATTTATTTGCCATGTTTAATAATTCTACTAGTTCTTCCAATAATAAAGATTCTACTTCCTATGATAATTATACTTCTCAAAATTCTAACAATAATTCTTCTAATTTTTCTGACAATCAAAATTCTTCCTTTAATACTAATGGTATTGATTTTGAAACTATCATGAAAATGAAATCAATTATAGATAAAATGAATGTAAAAGATGATCCTCGTTCTAATCTTTTGCATTCTTTAAAACCCTATTTAAAAGATAGTAGAAAATCCAAAATAGATCAATATATACAACTTATGAATATGAGTAAAGTAATGGATGTTTTTCCCTTTATGGGCGGTGAGAAAAAGAAATGATAGATAATATTTATAAAGCATTGCCTTTAGGGGATAATAATGATTGTTTTGAAATATTTGGAATTACTCTTCATTTTGATGATGTTCTTTTAATATGTCTTTTGTTTTTTCTATATAATGAAGGAGTAAATGATCAACTTTTATTTATTTCTTTAATTTTACTTTTGCTTTCATAAATTTGATTTATACTAGTAATTTCTTAAATTGAATTTATTTATTGTTTTTTTACAAAATATTATTTTTTGAAATTTTCATTAAATCGATATAAATTTGCTACAAATTTATGTTTTAGCCTCGAATTTCAAATTGGATAATATAATGTTTTAAAGTGAACGCTGTGGGGACCGACAAGTTATAGGCTGTTACACAAAATCAAATCCGCTTGCAGGTTTTGTGTTACAGCCTATTACGCAGTTGGGGGTGAACGATAAAACATTATATTATCCAATAACTAAATCTAAAATTAAAAAATAAATTTACTCTAATGAAATTTTGTCTTCTTCATTAACAGATGCATACTTATATTCTTCATCTAACTCTTCTTTTTCCATTTCTTTTACTATATTTGCAATTCTAATCTGTGGACATTCTATTCTATTTGAAGCTATAATTGCTTTTTTGTTTCCTTTTGCTCCTGCATGTGCGAGTCCCCTTAAAGCTCCTAAAATTACTATATTTTCTCCTGCAATTACTTCTGCTCCACCATTTACATCTCCTAAAATTACTAAACTTCCTTCAAATTCTATTTTTTGTCCAGATCTCATGTTTCCTTTATAAAATTTTGTTTCAGAATTTTCTATGTCTTTCTCAAAAGCTTTTTTTATTCCATGCAATCCCAATACTTTAGGACTATCAAAATTTATTTTTACATCTATTTCTTTTGTTATTATTTGTTTTATTTCTTCTATTTCTTTATTTTTTAATACCTTTCCTACTACTATTATAGGTGTTTTTTCTGTTTTATATAACTTTTTTAATGCTGGTATTTTTTTATTTAAACATTCTACAGTTTCCTCATGTGTTGCTTTTTCACTTATTCTTATTACTATTTCATCTTTTTTCATACTAATTCCTACTGGATTTCTCATTTACTTACTTACTTCCTTTCTTATTTTCATTATTTTAGAGTTATGCCTTCGAAGAGCGGGCGACTACTAGTCGCCCCTACATTGTTTGCAATATATTGGTATTTTTATTCATCTCCGGGTCGATGTGGGCATCGACCCCTACATTTTTTTGCAAACGTTTGTATTTACAAGGTTTGAGGGACAAACCTTAGTACAAGGGTATTCCTCATAGATTAAGGAATGTCCCTCGTTTTAATTCACTAATTCTGTTGCTCTATATATGGCACCGCTGTTCTATCCTCTTCTATTGTTTCACCTAATTTAAAATATTGTTCTATAACATCTCTTGCAACATACGCAGAATAATAACCATGTGATCCGTTTTCCACCATTACAACTACTGCAATTTCCGGATTTTCATATGGTGCAAATCCTACAAACCATGCATTTACTTTACCTCCAGCTTCCGCTGATCCTGTTTTCCCTCCTACTTCAATTGAAAAATCTCTAAATACAGAATAGGCTGTTCCACCGGCTTTCCATCGTAACTGATTTCATTCCTTCTAATACAACCTTTATATTTTCTTTACTTATATCTATATCTTCGTTATTTACCTCTGAAAGATTTAATTTATTATCTACATATTGGTTTATAGCTTCTTTTCCTACTTTACTACCATCTTGTTTTATAATATCTTTCACAATAGTAACATCAATACTTTCTCCTCCATTTGCAAGCATTGCTAAATATCTTGCAATTTGAAGTGGAGTAAAATTGTTTTCTGCTTGTCCTATTACTGCTGACAAAGAATTTCCATAATACCAAGTTTCTCCTAATTTATCATATAATGTCTTACCTGCAAGTGTTCCTGATATTTCACCAGGTAATTCTATATTTGTTTTTTGTCCCAGTCCAAAATAATTTGCGTATTTTTCTAAATCCTCTATTCCCATTCTAGTTATAAGTTCATAAAAATAATAATTACAAGAATTCTTTATAGCACCTGATACATTTAAGGCTCCATGCCCTCTTCCATAATCTGAATATATCCAACATCTTGGATTATACCCTTTAGGATAAATTCCTGTATCATATATTGTTTCTGTTCTAGTTACTGCACCTGTCTCTAACCCCGCTATTGCAGATATCATTTTAAATATAGAACCTGGTGCATATGCACTTTGCATTGCTCTATTTATTAATGCACTTTTGCCTTCATTTGTATATTCGTTCCATTTTTCTTTACTAATACCATTTACAAACAATTCTGGTTCAAAATCCGGATAACTTGCAATTGCTAGCACCTCTCCATTCTTTACATCTAATACTACTACAGATCCTGCTTGTACATCTCTTGCTTCTCCATATTCACCATTTCTTATTTTTTGTAAATTGTTTTTTAATGAATTTTCAGCAGTTTGTTGTAAATTCGCATCAATTGTAAGTACAACATCATCCCCTTGAACTGCTTCTTTTGTTATATACTCACCTGTTTTTGTCCCATCTATGGACATATCGGTTTGTTTGGTTCCATTTTCGCCTCTTAAGTATTCCTCGAATACATATTCTATTCCTGCTTTTCCTATATAATCATTCATTAAATAGCCTTTATTATTTTTATATTCTTCTTCATTTATAGCTCCAACATATCCAACCGCGTGGGAAGCAAGACTTCCATTTATATATGACCTTATTGAAGAAATCTCTATATCTATTCCTGGAAAACTTAAATTTTGTTCTTCAAATATTGCTACACTATCTTTACTGATATTTTCAGAAATTGTATAAGCTTTCATACTGCTATATCCTTCTTTTTCTATTCCATACCTTATACCTATTATTTTTCTTACTTCTTCTATATTGCTATTATTTATTTCGTATTTCTCTTTATATTTTTGCAAAACCCCTTCTGCATTTAGTGTTTCCTCTAACTCATTGTTTTTTAGCCATTTTTTTATTTTTTCTTCTCCTAATGTAAATTCTATAGGTTTTACTTTTATAGGAAATTCATCTTTATATGTATCTCCATTTTTCTCTAGAACTTTTATTACTTCTAGTAACGTATTATTTAAAGTTTCTGTATCTATTTTACTTTTATATAATTTTAAAGAATACTTTGCCTTTGTTCCAGCAATTACATTCCCGCTTCTATCTAGTATATTCCCTCTTGCAGCAACTATTGTTGTTTCCCTTGTTAATCTTGAACTAGATTGTTCTAAATATTCTTCCCCATGCACAATTTGAAGGTTAAAAAGCTGGATTAATAACACTATACCTATAATGTAGACAAATACTATTAGTATGTTATATCTTATGTTCTTTTTATCCAATTAACTTTCTACCTCCTTTATTTATATAAATAGAATTTTGTATAATCATAATTAGTTGTTTTTAATTTTTCTTGTTTTAATAATATCTAGTTAATATTTTATTCTCCGTAAATATTCTTTCAAATAACACTCCTGCTTTTTCTATTAGTGGATATATTATTATTATTAACATTGTATTATATAAAGTTTCTATTGCTATTATTTTTATAAATGGTAATAATTCTATTGATAATTTAAATACTATTATTTGAATTAAATATGATATTATTTCACATATTAGTGTTGCACCTATTGTCATTAACATTATTGTAATTCTGCTATCTTTTGAAAAATTCTTTGTAAACATTCCTCCGAAGCAACCCTGCAATTCCTAGAATAGTTGCATTTATTCCTACTACTTTTCCTATAAATAAGTCTAATAAGAAACCAAATATTATTCCTAATGTTATTCCATATATTTTACCTATAAATATTCCTATAAATAATGCAAGAATTATAAAAAGATTTGGTTTTACCCCTGCTATGTTAAACCAATTAAAAAAATTTACTTGTAAAAAATACAAAAAAATAAATATTAAAAATATAATTATTATGGATAATATTTTTTTCATGGCCAGCCCCTTTTATTATTTGATAATTATTTTACCTATATTAAAAATTGCAACACTATAGCTGATATTACACCTATGATATATAAAGTGGTTAAAATAACAATATTTTCTTTTTGATTATGATTTACTTTAAATAATACTAATAATCCTACTCCTGCATTTACTAGTAAACCGCCTATCATTAACCCTAAATTTAATACTCCTAATAAATAAAGTTCTGTTAATATAACTGATGAAGCACAATTTGGTATTAATCCAATTAAACAAGCAATAAATGCTCCTATTATTGGTTTGTTTGAAATTATACCTCCTAATTTATCCTCTCCTATAAATTCAATTACAATATTTAATATTAAAGATATAACAAAGATAAATATAAAAATATTAATTGTATGTTTTATAGCCGATTTCCAAATCCCTTTCTCGCAGTGGCAATGCTCATGTTCACACATATCTTCTATACTGCTTTTTTCATCTTTTCTTTTTTGGAATTTATTTAATAATATATCAATTAAAAAACCTGCAGCTATGCCTATTAATATTTTTATTCCTAATATTTTAAGAATTAGTGGACCTGAAGCTCCTTCTGAAATCATTATTGGAAGCATTTCATCTGAAGTTGATAAATATACAGCAAATAAAGTTCCGAAGCGTAATTACTCTTCCCGCATAAAGGTTAGTTGCAGTAACAGAAAAACCACATTGTGGAAAAGCACCTAATAAGCTACCAATTAATGGACCAAATTTACCTGACTTTTTTATTGTTTCTCTTGTTCTGTCTGTTGTTTTATGTTCTATGTATTCCATTATTAGATATGCAATCAATAAAAAAGGTAGTATTTTTATTGTATCTATAACAGTATGTTCCAAAATATGTAACAATTCGTGCATCCCTTTCCTCCTTTAAAATTTGCCTTAGCAAATCTTGTACTCTTTACTCGGGCGGACACAAGGCCCGCCCCTACAATTATAACTTTTTTTGTTACCACATATTACCACTTTTCTGGTTTAAAGTCAAGAAAATATACTTTCTATAACTTTTTTCGGGCAAGCAAAGTTTTCTCTCTACATTGTATATTTTTTTATTTGTATTACTTCTTTTCCGTTTTTTATTTTCACCTAAGACTTTCTCTATAATATATTTACCGCTTCCTCTTATTACCAATACATCATTTTGTCTCAAAATTTTTGTGTTTTTAGTTACTGTTTCATAATTTATAAAAATTTTTTCTTGTTCTATTTGTTCTTGTGCCACTTTTCTTGATGTTTTTAATATTTCTGATATTACATTATCTAATCTTAATGAATTTACACTTATTTTTAAATCTTTAAATTCTATAGTTTTTGCCTCTATTTGATTAATGTCTATTATTTCTATTTTTGCTTTTTTGAATCTTTTTTCCTGTTTTAATTCATTTTTTATATATTCTGCATTTTCCTTTAAAAGTATTATATAAGCTTTATCTTCATATACTATAATATCTCCTATTCTTTCTCTTGTAAGTCCAAAGCTCATTATTGTTCCTAAATAGTTTCTATGTTCTAACTCTCCATGTATTTCGTTTGGAAGTTCTATTTTTATTGCAGTAACTATGTTATTTATATTTTTTATAACTTCTTCTTTTTCTATTTTTTCTGGATATATTATTAATATTTTTCTTGCAAATTCATCATATCCTCCAAAGAAAAAATATCTATTTTCTTTTAGTTTTACTAATTCTTTTTTTGTAAATGCAATTTGATTTTCATTTAAGAATTCTGTGTTTGTTATTTTATTTTGTGTTTTGCTTATTCTTATTTTATCTTCTATTTTTGCTATTAATAATTGATTGTTTTCCATTTTATTTTCCTTTATATTTATGTGTTTAGCATTTGGTATTTGGATTTTTGTAATATAGAAAAGCCTACGGAGCCTTACCATATGCATCTAAATGCCAAAATCTAAATTCCAAACGCACAACATAATTTTATACTCTTTTTTTATAAATGTAAATAATACATAAAAAGAGGCATGTAACACACCTCTTTTTTTGATATATGGTAGGCGTGGCCTGCTCCTACATCCCTCGAGTTTCCTCTGTCTATACCATCGGCGTGTGGTTGCCACGAAATTTACCACCTCATATATCCATATATTATATTATGATTATATCATTTTTATTTATTATTGTCCATATTACTCCATACTATTTTCTTATTTCTCATGTATTGATTATATTTCTTCTCATTTATTCTTAGAAATGTTATTATAGAATTTTTATACTTTCTTTTATCTTCACTTGTATGTAATCTTAATACTAACTGAAATATTTTATCATTAGAAATCCTTTTAAGTAAAATT
Organism: Clostridia bacterium; assembly: GCA_017397545.1. Taxonomy (GTDB): domain Bacteria; phylum Bacillota; class Clostridia; order TANB77; family CAG-508; genus CAG-452. The sequence continues at coordinate 11,856 of JAFQIK010000018.1, read as the reverse complement.
CCTGTATTAGGTTTAACATCATTAAGTATATAATCTGGCATTTCTACAATTTCTTTTATATATTTAAAATACCTTTCATAATCATTTGGATGCCTAAATCTTATATGTTCTATTTGTTTATCTGTTAAAATTACAATTTCAGTTGTTATATCTTTGGTTATTAATTTAAATTTTCTTTTATCTATTTTTCCTATATGTTGCAATATTCTATCCTCATATTTAAATTCTTTATTATTCTATTGCCTTTTTTATATGGTTTATTTTTATTTTATTGTTTTTTATATATACTTCTATTATATCTATTCTTATAAATTCATCTTCAAGGTTCCTTTTATAAATATAATATTTAATAGTATTTAATAAATGTTTTAATTTAAAATATGTTACTGCTTCGGAAGCTTCTCCGAAAAGCCATATCTGTTCTTGTTTTTACCTCTACAAATACTAGTTCTTTATCATCTTTTGCAATTATATCTATCTCTCCTTGATTAGCTTCAAAATTTCTTTCTAATATTTTATATCCTTTTTTTCTTAAAAACTCTGTTGCTAAATCCTCTCCGCTGTTTTCCTAATTCGTGACTTTTATACATATTAAACCCTCACATATTCATTACCTGGCAGGCTTTTTATGTATCCTTTTATCTCCATAATTAATAGTTTTTGAGATACTTCGGAAATACTTAAATTGCTTTTTCTTGCAATTAAATTAATATTTATTGGCATATATAGAATTACATCATATATGTTTTTGAATTCTTCTTCTACTGTTATTTCTTGCGGTGATTGTTCTATTGTTTCTGATAGTACATTAAATTCTAATAATATATCTTCTGCACATGTTGCAAGTTTTGCACCTTCTTGTATAAGCCTATTTGTTCCTACTCCTGTTTTTAAATCTATATTACTAGGTATGCTAAATAACTTTTTATTTTGCTCTTTGGCATATTTTGCTGTTACTGTACTTCCACTTCTATGTTTTGCTTCTACTACCAAAACTCCCATAGAAAGTGCACTAATTATTCTATTTCTATATGGAAATCTTGATAAATTCACTTTAGTATTTGGAGAATATTCTGATATTATTAATCCATCATTTTCTAATATTTGGTTAAACAATTCTATATTTTCTTCTGGATATATATTATTAAATCCTGCACCAAGTACTGCAATTGTATGCCCTTTTTCTTTAAGTGCACCAATATGTGCTGCAGTATCTATTCCTAGTGCCATCCCACTTACTATACATATTTCTTTTTGTGATATCTTTTTTGCAAATTCTTTTGCATATTTTGTTCCATATGGAGTGCATTCTCTTGAACCTACTATTGCTATTGAATCTTTGTATAATAGTTTTTCGTTCCCTAAAATATATATTTGTTTAGGTGGATTTTTTATTTCTAATAATTTTTGGGGATATTTTTTGTCTGTTATTTTTATAATTTTGCTTTTATTCATAGATTTCTCCTTGTTTTGTAATAATGCATATATAAATTATTTTTATGTTCTTAGCAATTATTATAATTAAAACTCTTCATTTTCCTCGGCTTCGTCTGCGTGTTTTATAAATTCTAAAAGTAAATCAATCGAGCCTCTCGGTTCCCGCTTCCTCCATTGATTTCCTTTAAGAATTTATACAAACACTCCGCTCGCATTCGTCAATTCAGATTTTTTAATTATAATAATTTGCTTTCAAATTGCGATATAATATAATGTTTTAAAGTGAACGCTGTGGGGACCGACAAGTTATAGGCTGTTACACAAAATCAAATCCGCTTGCAGGTTTTGTGTTACTACATATTCTTCCAATATTTTTTATCCAAACTTCTATACTGTATTGCCTCTGCTATGTGATTTACATTTATATTTTCCTCACTATCTAAATCTGCAATGGTTCTTGCAACTTTTAATATCCTTCCATGGGCTCTTGCACTTAAACCTAGTCTTTCAAATGCATTTTGCAAAATTGCTTTTCCTTCTTTATCTAATTTGCAATATTTATTTACTAATTTTGGTGTAAGCTGTGCATTTGAATATATTCCATTTTCTTTATATCTTTCTTGTTGTATTTTTCTTGCTTTGTTTACTCTTTGTTTTATTACTTCGGAACTTTCCGGAATTTCTTCGTTTTCTAATTTTTCGTATTTTACAGGTGCAACCTCTATTTGAATATCTATTCTGTCTAATAATGGTCCACTTATTTTCCCCATATATTTTTCTATTGCTCTTGGTGCACAGCTACACTCTTTTTCTTTTGAGCCAAAAAATCCGCATGGACATGGGTTCATTGAAGCAATAAACATGAAATTACAAGGATATGTTAATGACGCATTTACTCTACTAATATTTATTATTGAATCTTCTAAAGGTCCTCTTAAAACTTCTAGTGTGTTTTTATTAAATTCTGGTAATTCGTCTAAGAATAAAACTCCATTATGTGCAAGGCTTATTTCTCCTGGTTTTGGAATTTTTCCTCCTCCGTACTAATGAACTATTAGAAATTGTATGATGTGGTGCTCTAAATGGTCTTTTTGTAATTAATGGAATATCTTTAGATAAAACTCCAGAAATGCTATGTATTTTTGTTGTTTCTAGAGCTTCTTCAAATGTTAAATCTGGTAATATTGAGGGAATTCTTCTTGCCATCATAGTTTTACCGAGAACCGTGGAGATCCGAATAAGCAAGCAGTTATGTCCCCCAGCTGCCGCTATTTCTAATGCCCTTTTTATATTTTCTTGTCCCTTTACCTCAGAAAAATCTAATAAATTTGTATTACCAAGTTTAAATAGTTCTTCTATATCTACCTTCATTTCTTCTATTTCATTATTCCTATTTAGAAAATCTACAACTTCTCTTAAATTGCTTGCTCCATAAATTTTTATACCCTTTACAACAGAAGCTTCTTTTGCATTTTCTATTGGAACAATTATCTTTTTTATTCCTAATTTTTTTGCTTCTATACACATAGATAATATTCCATTTACTTTGTTTATTTTTCCATCTAATGATAGTTCCCCTATAAATGCAATATTTTCAGGGATTTCTGCAATTATTTCTTCTGTACATACTAATATTCCAACAGCTATTGGCAAATCAAAAAACGAACCTTCCTTTTTTGTATTTGCTGGAGCAAGATTTACAATTATTTTTCTACTTTGGAGTTCATATCCAGAATTTTTTATGGCAGTTCTTACTCTTTCTTTTGCTTCTTTTACACTAACATCTGGAAGTCCAACTATATCCCATCCTGGCATTCCTCCAGATACATCAACTTGCACAGAAATAAGATATCCATCCAAGCCTAATAATGACATACTTTTTACATTTGATAACATTTTTACCTCTTTTTTTTGGAAATTTTAATTTTTTAAGATTCTTTTTTGAATAATAAATTTTTAGAATAAAATTTATTTTAGATTTTAATTATTTGTATTATATAAAAAGAAAAAGTATTTTGCAATACTTTTTCCAAAAAATTACATTTGTTGTGTTATTTTTTTATTTTTGTTATAATATTATTGTTATGGAAAATGTAGAAAGATATAAACATTTAAATAAATATTTAAAAGAAAAGTTTGGTGAGAGGACTTTAAAGATATGCATTGATGGTGGTTTTACTTGTCCTAACAGAGATGGCACAAAAGGAACTGGTGGATGCATTTTTTGCAGTGAAAAAGGTTCTGGAGAACATATTAATTCAGCAGAAAATATTTCAAAACAAGTTGAAAATTATTTTAAAAGTTATAAGACTAAAAGAGCAAATAAATTTATTGTGTATTTTCAGAACTTTACAAACACTTATGATACTTTAGAAAATCTAAAAAATAAATATGATTCTGCTTTAATAGATGATAGAATTGTTGGGCTTTCTGTTGCTACTCGACCTGATTGTATTAATGAAGATATTGTAGCATTATTAAGTTCTTATGCAGATAAATACTATGTTATAGTTGAACTTGGCCTTCAAACTTCTAATGATGAAACTGGAAAATTAATCCATCGTGGATATTCAAGTAGTGAATTTACAAATGCTGTAGAGCTATTAAATAAATATAATATTGATGTAGTTACACATATTATGGTAGGACTTCCAAATGAAACTAAAGAAGATTTAAAAAATACTGTAGAATTTATAAATAAACACAATATACAAGGACTTAAAATTCATTCATGCTATGTGGTAGAAAATACTGTCCTTGCAGAAATGTATAGAAACAAAAAATACGTAAGCTTATCTTTAGATGAGTATTTAGAAAATGCTGCATATATACTTACACATATCAGTCCAAATATTGTAATCCATAGAATTTCTGGAGATGCTCCAAAAAATTTACTTGTTGCACCAGAATGGAACTCTCATAAAAAATGGATTATGAATGGACTTAATAAACTTTTAAGAGAACAAGATTTATGGCAAGGGATGTATTATTAATTTAAGCGGGTCGCTGTGGGCAGCGACCCCTACAATATTTGCATTTTATTATAATAATATTTCGGGCAGAGCGAGCCCTGCCCCTACATCAAAATTTGCAAAGCAAATTTTGTATTATTAACTATTCATTCTTCACTATTCACTAAAAACTCTTTTGTTATAACGCTTCTATCCCTAGCAAATTTTTTGCAAGTAATCCAATTATGTATGAAACCACTGCAACTGATAATGAAATTGCTGCCATTGTTGCAAAGTTTTTAAAGAATGGTTCTGCTTTTGCTACTGATATATAGTAGTTAAAGAACATTATTATAAATATTACTGTTGCAATCATTACTGCAAATGCAGCTACATACATATGTATTGGAAATAACAAATATGGTAAAACAAGTAATGCAACTGTAACTAAATATGCCATCCCTGTATATATACTTGATTTTAATGCTTTCGGATTGTTATCTGCTCTTTCTGCTAAATAGTTTGATGCAGCCATTGAAAATGTTGCAGATACTCCTGTTATTATTCCTGTTAAAGCAACAAGTCTTGTATTTGCAAGCGCAAATGTTACACCAGCAATTGCACCTGTAAGCTCTACTAAAGCATCATTTAATCCTAATACCATTGCTCCTATATAATGAAGTCTTTCTTCATCAAGCATGTTATAAAGTTCTTTTTCATGTCTTCTTTCATCATCTAATATTTTTGCTGCTTCTGGTAATTCTTCTTTCATTTTTTCATATCCTGCTTGTGCAAGGTTTTCTTTTTTTTGCATTGTTTTTACAACAAAAGTAAATCCCATAACAACAGTTAAAATCTTGAACCAAATAATAGATAATTTGCTTGGTTTTAAATTTTTGTTAGTATAACTTTCCCATACTGCTGCATGTTTTGCTTCATCTTTTGACATTTGTTCTAGTAATTTTTTGTTCTCTTCATTTTTCTCTCTTTTTGCCATAAATGCATAAAGAATAGCTCCTTGTTCTTCATCAATTTGTGCTTTTTTTACTAGTTTCATTAGTTCTTTGCTAATTTGTTTTTCGCTCATAATATCCACCTCTTTCAAAGTATTATATCATTAAATTATTAAAAATAAAACAGATTGCTATTAATAAATAACAATCTGCTTTATATCTTCATATTTTTATTATCAAGATTTTAGTTCAAATGCATAAACTGTATCGTTTACTTTTTTCTTTACCTCTAATTTTTTGTTTAACAATAGATATCCCTCTTTAGAAACAGATATTGCACAATAGTTTTTTCCTTTAGCCTCCTCCATTAAACATTCAAGCATCTTTGTTCCATATCCTTTTTTTCTATAACCATCTAATATTACTGTTGAAACAATATAGTTATACTTCGATTCTTTAAGAAACATCTCTGGATCAACTTCCACATCATCTGCTAACATTCCATTAACGAACTGATCATACAATTCTTTTTTTATTGGAACGCAAACTAGATAACCTACATTTTTATTTTGTTCATTTAATAATAGTATTCCCGTATGGTTTTCATTGTATCTTTCCATATACCAATCTATAGTTAATCTTGGGTCTTTATAAAAAGTTATATCTATGTTTCTTATTATTTCTAAATTTTCTTTTGATAATTTTACTTTTTTTATTTTCATTATTCACCTTTTCCAACTACTAAATAATCCATAAATGTAGATTCTGAAAACAACTCTAAAATATTATCTTGTTTAAGTTTTTCTATACTAGCCTCATTTAAATCAAGCTCTTCTGTTAAATTTAAATATTTATTATTCCATGGAGTTACTTCTTTATCTACTAAACTAATGCTAAATATTTTTGGTTTTCCGTATCTTATTAAAAAATTTTCTTCTTCTTTATTATTATAGTCTTCTGATAATTGCATTGTTCTTTTATATAAGTTTTGGGCTTTATAGTTCCAGGTCTCATACGTATTTAATCTTAAGTTCTTCTTATTATATCCCTTAGCTACCTCTAATATTTTCATTAACATTTGGGAACCAATACCATGGTTTCTATACTTTGGTAAAACTCCAAACCAAGTTATCCAAATGTCATCTGGATATATTTCTTTTTCATATAATCCAATTATCCCAACTGGAACTCCCTCATGGTATACTAAAAAGTCTATTGGTAATATTTTCTTTTCATATCTATTATCAACTTTAATTTCCTTCAAATAGTCTAAATAACCAACATTGTTGCAATTATAAAATAAATTATATTGAATATTTGCTGCTATTGTTAAATTATCTTTGTTTATTTCCACATATTCTAATTGAAGTTTATTATTTTTCATTTCATGCTCTTCTAAAAAAAGTTCTCTATTATTCCAAGGTTCAACTTCTTTATCATTAAGAGAAATTGAATATACTAACATTTCTCCAACTTTATAATATTTCCCATCTTCGTTCTCATATATTTCACTTGTCATTCCAAACTTTTCAAACAAACGAGTAGAAACATAATTTGCTTTGTCATCTGTATAACATCTTAAACTATCAAATCCTAATTTAATAGCTCTTTTTTTAATAAATTCTAAAGATTCTATTCCATAATGCTTTTTACGAAACATAGGAAGAATTCCAAACCAACCAATCCAAGCATCTTTAGGGTATTCTTTATGAGAATAAATTCCTGTAATTCCCACATAATATTCTCCATTTTGAATTAAATAGTACTCTAAAACATCAAAATATTTATTACTTTGATTAATTGATTCATTCAAATCATCAAAACCATCTTCTAAAGGAAATAGTCTATTTTGAATTTTAATTGCTATATTTATATTCTTTTTTGTTACTTTTTCATATTTTAAGTTTGTTTTGTCCATAGTTTTCCTCCTATTTAGTGTTTATTCCTTTGTTTAATTCTTATTATTTATAATCATAGTAACATAAAGGTAATTAATTATCAAGTAATTTCTTTATACAAACTCGTAATCTAATAATTCAATTGTATTTGAAATATATTCTTCATTACTTGCAACCTCTTTACTTAAATCTGTTGATAAATACTTTTTATTATCATCTGGAAATACTGTAACTATATTCCCCTCATTTTCTTCTTTTGCAATTACACTTGCTATCATGTTTGCACCTGAAGATATTCCAACTCCTATTCCTAAATTTAATGCTAATTTTCTAGCCATATTTACTGCATCATCATCATTTACAACAATTACTTTATCTATTTTTTTAGTATCTACTATTTTAGGAATAAAATCATCTCCTATTCCTTCAATTTTGTGATTTTCTATTATTTTGTTTTGAGATAGTAATGGCATTTTATCTGGCTCTAATGCATATATTTTTATATTTTTATTACTTTCTTTTAACCTTTTAGCTATTCCCATTAAAGTTCCACCTGTTCCAATTCCAGAAACAAAGGCATTAATATTTTCCATCTTTTCTGCAATTTCTTTTCCTGTTGTTTCATAGTGTGCAAGCACGTTATCTGTATTTTCAAATTGATTACTATAAAATGCATTGTGTTTTATACTATATTCCTTTGCTTCTTTTATTGCTCTTTGAAATCCACCTTCCTTCTTTGAAATCAATGTAACTTTTGCATTATACATTTTCATTAAATTTAGTCTTTCTTTACTTACCCAATCTGGCATAAATATATGAACTGGATTACCAAAATATGCTCCCATTGCAGATAAAGCAATCCCTGTATTTCCACTTGTTGCTTCTACAATTTCCATTCCCTTTTTTAAAGTTCCTTGTTTATATGCTTTTTTTATAATGTAATATGCAAGTCTATCCTTTATACTTCCTGTAATATTGTATGATTCAAGTTTTGTATATATATAGTTTTCCTTTCCGTTATATTTATATCTAATTTTTATTAAAGGTGTATTACCAATTTTTAAATTCATATTAATCACTCCTAATATTTTAGTCTTTTCCTTAAAGAGCGGGCGATTAAAATCGCCCCTACATTTATATTATTTGTAAAATTTCAAATCGTTACAACAACTTCTAATCACAATCTTCCCCTTTCTTAGGAGTTTACTCACATATACAAAAAAGCTATGTAAGTAAATTACCTACATAGCTTATATCTTGTTAACTTCGGTTTTATTTGTTCTACATATGTGTCAATAGCAACAAATGTAATTAATATTGCCTCTGCAAATTTTGAAATGTCTTTCCACCATTCTAATCCTACAACACTTCCTCCATTTAAGTCTATAAGATATACTATTATATAAAAAAATATGGTTAAAAAATACATTAATTTTCTTGGATTTACAAAACGAATTGAATCTATTCCTAATTGATATATTTTTATAGAATCTTTTTTAGATAATTGCATTTTATTTACAAGGTATTTCATAATTCTTTCATCCCAATAGCTAAGTACGCATAATCCACACAAACTAGATAGAAATACTAAGCACATTTGATTTTCTAGTTTTATGATAGGTATAAATGTTAATAATAATGATAGAAAATAATATGTAGCAATAAACACTACTACAAAAGCCAGTAAAATTAATAATGCTCCTAAAAGAAAATATATTATAAATGCAGCAGGAGATATTACTTTATAAAATTTACTTACCTCTTTTTTTGTATTCTGTTTGCCTTTCCAAATTATTTTCATAGCAAATAAAATTCCAATAGCTAAATTAATATAAACTATTATAAATATATATGTAAGAACTGATTTGTTTTGGTTATTCATCATTTTAATTATTTCCTCTATTACAACTGCTAGGGGAACAAAAAAACAAATCATAAACTGAGTTTTAGTTTTTTTATTCATAATTACTTCTCTCCCTTACTCTTCATTCATTTGAATAATTTCACCATTTCCAGCTTTTCTTACAATTTTATTATCTATCAATATTTTTTGTATTTCTTTAATATATTTTTCTAGATCCATTAAGGATATATTAATTTTTTTTGCAATCATTTTTAATCCATGTTTTCTGTTGGTGAAAATAATATCTTTAAACTTATCAATTAATGCAACTATTTGTTTATGATGTTTTCTAATTGGAATTTTAGATAAATTTAATTCTGTTTGATATTCAACTAAATTGTCTGGATTATATCTGTTATCAATAAAAAATTTATATCTTTCCTCGGTAATCCCACATACTTCTTCATATTGCTGATATGAATATAATTTATTTTGTTCTCTTAAAAATTTAAGTATTCCATATTTACCTTTTTTTCTAAATAGATTGTTTTGCAATCTTCTATCAAACCCGAAATTTTTTTCTATTAAAAATCCTGAATTAGTAATATTTTGATATGCTATTTGTTGTAATTCATTTTTATCATGCTTTAGTCCATATATAAAGCTCACACTAGCTGCAGCCTGATAGCTTAATTTTTCCAATAAATTAATGTTATTACTCCAAAATTCATTGCTAATTTCTTTATTATCTCCAATCCATATTCCCAATGGATTTTTTTCTAAAGCTAAACAATTAAAGCAATAATAATTAGGATTATTTAAATATAACAACATGGCTTCAAATTTTACTTCTTGTTTTTTTGCTATTTGTCTTAACTCTCTTTTAGTATAATACCTTTCTCCATATTTCGGATTGTATTTCATTTCTATTTTTAGTAGCTGAACCTTTTTCTTTTCCTTTGCATCTATAATTCTAGAGTTTTTTATCTTATACTCTAGCAAATTCTTATATACACTACTTTTTATTCCATAAGTTTTTTTTATAATTCTATCAGTTGCATTAATTGTTTCTTTAATGTGTTTAACATCTTCAATTGTAATGTTTCCGTCATTTTTATAATCTTTAATTTTTTGAATAATGATATCTTTTTCTTCTTTTGTGAACAAATCTATTTTTAAATATGTAGTTTTTCCGCTAATAAGGTTTTTATAATTTTCAGCTCTTGTTCTTAAGATTTGAATCATTTCTGAATCTGTTTTATTATATGCTTTTTTTATAGTTTCAACTTCTTGTTTTGTTATTTTATCTTTTATTTTTAGAGCTTTTATAATTTCATCATCAAATTCTTTTTTGTTATAATAAAATGATTTTAAATATACATATTTATGATTATGTTTTAATGCATAATACTTTTTACTATCTATTCCTAAATAATCTCCTATAAGCTTCCCTGACATTTTAATTTGTTTTTCTAATTTTTCCATCTCTTGTCTAGTAATTTTATCTCTATTTAAGAAAAGTTCCTGAACTTTATTTTTAATTTTCTCTCTTTCTAAATTATCTTTAATATTGATTCTCATAGTAATTGTTTCTTGATTTATTATCTTATACTTATTTCTTTCTGCAATTCCTAATAATGTAATTACTTCATTAACTAACATTTTTTGTTCTTCTGCAATTTGCTTTAATAGACCTCCCGTAATTATTTGGCCATCAATTAGTTCGTACTCCTTAATAATTTTTTGCAATGTTTTTAATTTCATTGGCATCCCTTCCTTTTTATAAATTTATCTGTAAATGTTTACAGACAAATTTATAATATCAGAATTTTTTGTAAAATAACATCGATTATAGTCTATTAATGTAAAAAAAATTATACAACAAAAAACAGCAGACTGAATAGACTGCTGTTTTTTGACTTAAAACTGATTGCTTTTAAGTATTGGGGTTAATGTAATTGGATCCAATGACAAGTAACTTAATTTCATTTTTTCGCTTGCTATTCCTAACAAATAGTTATACCACTCTTTTTCATCTTTTGGTGTTCCTCCAGAAATTAATTTGTGTGGAACTCCGCACAATGACATAATAAAAGGTTTGTTTTGATTAATGCAAGCTCGAACAACATGCTCTGTTGCTTCGCATGGTTCTTGAGCAACCACATAATCATATTCGGAAAGATCAAATTCTCGGTAATCAAATTTACCTTTAATAAATTCAACTCCTTCAGCAGTGGTAATTTCTATTTTAGGATCAATACAAGTTACTCTGAATCCTTTTTCGCCTAAAAATCTCGATAATCTGCCAGTTCGCCCGCCACCTACTTCCAAGATTTTTGCACCTGCATGTTTCGATAACTTTTTTGCAATAAAATCTGCAAAAGATTCTTGCCTAGATGGAAGCTTCATGCACCAAAGTTTAAAATCACAATATTCGTCAGAAAAATACCTTCTTTCAGGTTTCTTTATCTCCCGTTCTAATGATTTCAATTGCTGTGGTAATAATTCATGTGGATTTATTTTTTTGTATGCCTCTAGCATCCAGAAAACCAAGCTTCTCAGCCCCTTTCTAATAAATTACTTAACAATTGTATCACATTTTACATAACGTGTCAAAAGTGTCCCATTGCGCCTGTAGTTAATTTATGATAAGATCACCTTAAAAGTTTGTAAACGAATATTTCACCTTAAATGTATAAATATGTAAAATTTAAACAAACTAGAAAGGTGGAATATTTAATGTTAAAACAAAAAGATTTAAAAAGAGCTACATT
>JAFQIK010000017.1 GCA_017397545.1 Clostridia bacterium | reverse complement strand
TTGTGTTTTAGTCGTATTTTTTTATTTTTCTTATTTTTTATACTAATTAACCATTGAAAGTGGCTTAACTTCGTGTCGTTACATTTTTATTACAAATTTTACACCTACGGTATTACACTTTTTCAACTAACGAAATTATTCAACTGGAATTTGTTTGAAAATTATTTATGGCGCAATTTGTAGGGGCGAACTTGTTCGCCCGCGCTTCGAAGAACGGGCGATTAAAATCGCCCCTACATTTCCGGGTATTCTCTTCGATGCATTGCGGGTCGCCGAAGGCTGCGACCCCTACAATGTTTGCAATTAATTTCTCTCATATATAAATACAATTCCCTTAATTAGATAGTAACACATTTTTCAAAAATGAATAATATATAACATACGAACGATAAAAAAAGTGTGTACTTATTTAAGGAGGTGAAACATTATGCCAGAAAATAGAGGAGGATGCGGATGTGGATTCGGATTTGGTGGAGATTGCTGCTGGATTATAATCCTTATATTAATAATATGCTGCTGTTGCGGCGGAAATAACAATGGATGTTGCTAAAAAATAAAGCAGAAAATTTTAAATTTTCTGCTTATTTTTTATCTGTTTTTCTTCTTTGTTCTTTTCTTCTTTCTTGTGATATTTCTTTATTTTCTTTTCTTCTTTCTGTTTTTCTTCTTTCTTCAAATATTTTTCCTTTACTATCTGTAACCATATTATCACCTCATAATCTCTTTGGTATATTATGAGTATAATATATTTTATATTATAAAGTCAATAGATTTTAATACATTCCATCCATTGCGTCTGGCATTGCACCATGTCCTCCACAATTACAGCCTTCTTTTTCTTTTTTCTCTGTCACAACACTTTCTGTTGTAAGGAACATTCCTGCTATACTTGCTGCATTTTGAAGTGCACTACGTGTTACTTTAGTTGGATCAACAATTCCTTCTTTTTTCATATCTACATATTCTTCTTTTGCAGCATTAAATCCAATTCCAATTTCACTTTGTTTTATTGTATTTAAAATAACTGCTCCTTCAAGTCCTGCATTTTTAGCTATTTGTCTTACTGGTTCTTCTAATGCTTTTAAAACTATTTTTGCACCTATTTTTTCTTCTTCGTTTAAATTGTTAATTACATTTTCTACTGATGGTATAACATTTATAAGTGCTGTTCCACCACCTGCAACTATTCCTTCTTCCACTGCTGCTTTTGTTGCAGATAAAGCATCTTCTATTCTTAATTTTTTTTCCTTCATTTCTACTTCTGTTGCAGCCCCCACTTCTATTACCGCTACTCCACCAGCAATTTTAGCTAAACGCTCTTGCAATTTTTCTTTATCAAATTCACTAGTTGTTTCTTCTAATTGTGCTTTTATTTGTTTTATTCTAGCTTGTAATGTGTCTTTATCTCCTGCGCCATCTACAATTATTGTATTTTCTTTTTGTATTTTTACTTGTTTCGCTCTTCCTAATTGTTCAATAGCTGTATCTTTCAGGTCTAATCCTAAATCTGAAGTTATAACTTCTCCACCTGTTAAAACTGCAATATCTTCTAGCATTTCTTTTCTTCTATCTCCAAATCCAGGTGCTTTTACAGCAACTACATTTAATACTCCTCTTAATTTGTTAAGCACAAGTGTTGATAAAGCCTCGCTTTCTATATCATCTGCAATTATTAATAATTTTCCTGATTGGCCCATAAGTGCTTCTAATAGTGGTAAGATTTCTTGAATATTACTTATTTTTTTATCTGTAATTAATATATATGGGTTTTCCATAATTGCTTCCATTTTATCTGTATCTGTTACAAAATATGGAGAAATATATCCTTTATCAAATTGCATTCCTTCTACAATGTTTAATCCTGTTGTTGCTGTTTTTGATTCTTCTATTGTTATTACTCCATCTTTTGAAACCTTTTCCATTGCATCTGCAATTAAGCTTCCAATTTCATCATTATTTGCAGAAATACTTGCTACTCTTGCAATATCTTCTTTTCCATTTATTTCAGAACTAATTTCTTTTAATCCTTCTACCGCTGCTTCTACAGCTTTATCTATACCTCTTTTTATAGACATTGGGTCAGCACCTGCTGCTACATTTTTTACACCTTCTTTTATTATACTTTGTGCTAAAACTGTTGCTGTCGTTGTTCCATCTCCAGCAATATCATTTGTTTTTGTAGCAACTTCTTTTACAAGTCTTGCACCTATATTTTCGTATGCATCTTCTAGTTCTATTTCTTTTGCTATTGTAACACCATCATTTGTAATTAAAGGTGCACCAAAGCTTTTATCTAAAACAACATTTCTTCCTTTTGGTCCAAGTGTTACTTTAACAGTATCTGCTAATTTATTAACACCATCTAACATTTTCTTTCTAGCATCTTCACCAAATTTAATTTCTTTTGACATAAAAATTCTCTCCTTTATTAATTATTTTGCTTTTTATTACACAAATTGGTTTCAGATGTGGGAGGTGTGAAGTGCGAGGTGTGATTTTAGGTTTATCTTCGTAGAACCTTCCCTAATTTCACACTTCTCACATCCCACTTCGCACTTCTTAAAACAATTTTCTGTTTAACATTTAAGTTTAAATTAGAAATCATTCCACAATAGCAAGAATATCCTCTTGTTTAACTATCGTATATTCTGCTCCTTCATATTTTACTTCTGTTCCAGAATATTTATTTATAATAACTTTATCTCCTAGTTTAATCTCCATTTTTACTTCTTCTGTTCCTGGACCTACTGCAACTACTTCTGCAATTTGTGGTTTTTCTTTAGAACCACTTGATAGAATAATTCCACTTTTTGTTGTTTCCTCACTCTCTACCATTTTTATAAGTACCCTATCTGCTAATGGTTTTATCATTTAGAATTCCTCCTTTAGATTTTATTATTTGTCACTTGTTGTAACATTTTAGCAGTCAAGTTGTTTGACTGCTAATAATTTATACCTATTATATATAAAAGTCAATAGGTTTTATTAATTTTATTCATATTTTTGGTAATTATTCATATCATTAACAAATAAGGTAAAAGTAACCTTCCCTTTTACCTCATTCTAATATTCTTCTTGCTACAACTGCGAATCTTCCGTCTTCTGTATGATATGAACATGTTGAAAGTGTTAAAAGCCTATCTCCATATTCTGCAGTAGCATCTATATTGTACAAACTTGCTTTTTTACTTTCTTGTACATACTCATTAAATTCTTGCTCATTTTCTGCATTTATAAAATAATAATATCTAAATACATCTTTTTCTGATTTATAGTATACTCTTGATTTAAATACTGCTATTATCTCATATTCTACATCTTCTTTGTTTGTTGTTAATCTTATTTTTGGATGTTCTTTATAAAAGTTTTCATCTTGATAATTCAGTAAACTTGCAAACATCTCTTTACTTCCTATATTATTATGACCATATATTAAAAGATTTGTGCTTGGCAATTCCCAATTATAATCTTTATCCAAAAACAAAGAACCATCTTTAGATTTTTCCTTTTTGTAATTATGTGTCATATAATAGCTATTATCTGCTCCTTGCAACACTGGATAATTTATATTTGTTCCTTCTATTTCTATCCATGCCACTATATCAGAATTTTCTTTTTGCAACTCTTCTAATTTTGTCATTCTTTCTGTTTTTATATTTTGTTCTGCTTTAGAATTATCATTTGCAATGTCTTGAATTAAAATATTATTATCTTTTTTATTTCTTTTGTAAATTTCTAATGAAATAAGTACTAATGTAATTATAAGAATAATAACAAATAATATTTTAACTTTGTTTTTTGCTTGTTCTTTATATCGTCTTCCTATTTTCATAATTCTCACCTATAATGTTTAGAGCAGAAATATATAAGTATTTCTGCTCCATTTATGTTTTAATATTCTTTATATTATTTATTTGCTATATTTTCCTGGTTTTTTTGCTTTTACTGTTCCAACTACTGATACTAATACTATTGCTCCTAATACATATAGAGCTATATCAAATGCACCTGTTTTTGGTGTTTCATCTTTTTTATCTTCTGCTGGTTGTTGTTCTGCTGATCCTTGTCCACCTGCTGTTGGTTCTTCTACTTTGTCTTCATAAGCTAAAGCATATGTAGAAAATTTATCAGATTCGAAAATAAAGTAATTTTCTTCATCTAGTTCACCTGTTAATTTTTCTACTTTTCCATTATGATATCTATACATAAAGAATGTTCTTCCATCTTTTAATAAATCTTCTGGAATTAGTACTTTGAATTTTAATTTATTAGAAATTTCTGAAATTGTACTAACTTCTTGTCTGTCAGCTATAATTGCTAAAGTAATATCATAAAGGTCAATAATTTTTCCATCTTTTAATGCTTCTTTTATTGCTTTAAGTTCTTCTTCTTTTATATCTTTTTCTTCAAGTTCTTCCATTTGAACTTGTATATTTACTGATTTTCCATCAAGTAAAGCTTCTTTTAATGCTTCATTTTTTTCTATTTCTTTTTCAAATATTTTTTCTAATTCTCCTTGAACTTCTGAAACAACTAACATTTCAAAATCGCCATCAGGTGTATCTATAGCATCTTGAGTAACATATGGTTTATTTAATTTTACTTCATACATATCAGCATCATCTACAAAAACTGGATAATTTACTATATAACCTGGAGCTACATTTTCTGCTGGATCCATTGTGAATAATCCACCATATATTTCAGTATTAGTTGCATCACATACATATTTACTTTCCATTAATGTAGGAGCATCAAAAGTACCACCATAAATTTTATTTCCTTTTCCTGCAGCTGGTGCACTATATGCTATTATTGCTGCTCTTCCTGCAGTAATTTTTACTGTTTTACCTTCTTCAGGTTTTATAGTAGCATATCTTGTATGAAGACCAAACCAACCTGCTTTAATTGTTCCTCCTGTAATTTCTACAGATTCTCCTGTTGCCTCAATACCTGTACCTGCAGCTTCAATTGTTCCTCCTGTAATTATAACTTTATGTCCGTTTATAGCAGAAGCTAATCCGTCAGATCCAGCTGCTTTGTTTTCAACTTTACCACCATTCATTATAAAAGTTCCTTTGTTGCTAACTGCTTGACCTCCTTTAGTATATGAATTTATTATTGTTCCACCGTTTAATGTACAAACAGATGCAGTATCTTGAACATATACTGTTTTAAGGTTTGGAAGAGCATTTTCTAATGTTCCACCATCTATTTGTAATTTTCCTTTGACTTGAATAGGATATTGAGCATTACTAGTAGCTCCTTCATTAGTTATTAATCCTGTACCTACTGAGTCTTTAATAATTAACATTCCTGTGTTTTGTATATAAATTTGAGCATTACTACCATCTAATTTAACTGTATGACCATTTAAATCTAAAGTTACTGTAGTTGTAGTAGTATAACCACTAGACCATGCTCCAATTGTTACTTGGTTAGTAATAGTAACATCACTTGTAAGTTTATATGCACCACTTGTTGTTGGTAATGTTGTTGTGCTTGTCCATTCTGTATATGTTGTATTTGCAAATGATATTGATGGAAGTATCATTAATGCCATTAATACAACTAAACTTATACTTAAAAGTCTTTTTTTCATTTTATTTTCCTCCTTATTTGTTTTTACACAATTTTTCTTTTGTGCTTTATATTCAAATTAATAATACAACCTTTAAAATTCTTTTTCAATATATTTTCATAATGTCGTAAAAATGTAATATTATTGTAATATCGTTGTAATATTTATTTAAGCATTTTCTTCGATGCGCGGGCGACTACTACCCCAAGGGCATGTATTATCTGTAGCTCATTTCATTTCGCACAGCTAATCGATAGTCGCCCCTACATCAAAATTTGCAAAAGCAAATTTTGTACTTTTCACTATTCACTCTTCACTATTCATTTAAAAATTTTCATAGAAATAGGGATGTGCACATGGCCCACCCCTATATTTTATATTTATGCTATTTCTCCTTGTTTTTGTTTTGATACTGGTTTTTTCTTTATTTTTGCTCTTTTATCAACTTTGTTTTCATTTATAACAAGCTCTGGTCCTGCTTTTTTTTCTACAGTATCTTTTGTTATTATACATTTTTCTATTTTTGGATTTGTTGGAACATCAAACATTATATCTCTCATAATATCTTCTATTATAGAACGTAATCCTCTTGCTCCTGTATTTCTTTCTATAGCTTTATCTACTATTGCATTTAATGCTTCTTTTTCGAATTCTAATTCTACTCCATCTAATTCTAATAATTTTTTATATTGCTTTGTTAATGCATTTTTTGGTTTTGTTACTATATTTACTAAAGCATCTCTGTCTAATTCTCTTAGTGTTGCTATAATTGGAAGTCTTCCAACAAATTCTGGAATCAAACCAAATTTTAATAAATCTTGTGGTAATAATTCTTCAAATATTTTATATCTTTCTAATTCTTTTTTACTTTCTATTTGTGCTCCAAATCCTATTGCTTTTTTACCTACTCTATCTTTTATAATTCTTTCTAAACCTTCAAATGCTCCACCACATATAAATAGTATGTTAGATGTATCTATTTGTAAAAATTCTTGATGAGGATGTTTTCTTCCTCCTTGTGGTGGTACTGATGCAACTGTTCCTTCTACTATTTTTAATAATGCTTGTTGAACACCTTCTCCACTAACATCCCTTGTAATTGATGGATTTTCTGATTTTCTTGTTATTTTATCTATTTCGTCTATATATATAATTCCTTTTTGAGCCTTAGAAATGTCATATTCTGCTGCTTGTATTAATTTAAGTAAAATGTTTTCTACATCTTCTCCAACATATCCAGCCTCTGTAAGTGTTGTTGCATCTGCTATTGCAAATGGAACATTTAAAATTCTAGCTAAAGTTTGTGCTAAAAGTGTCTTACCACATCCTGTTGGTCCAAGTAAAAGCACATTGCTTTTTTGTATTTCTACATCATCTATAATTTCTTCACAAGATATACGTTTATAGTGATTATAAACTGCAACAGATAATGTTTTTTTAGCATCATCTTGACCTATTACATATTCGTCTAATATTGCTTTTATTTCTGCAGGTGTTGGTATATCTTCTGACTTTATATCTTCATATCCTAAATCATCTTCATAATTTTCATCTTCTATAATATTTGTACAAATATTTATACATTCATCGCATATATATGCATTTGGTCCAGCCACAATTCTTTTTACCATTTCTTGTGCTTTACCACAAAATGAACATCTTACATTTTGATTATTGTTTTTATTTGCCATTGAACTCTCCTTTATTTTTATATTATATTTTTTCTTTTGTTTATCGCGGGCGAACGCAGTTCGCCCCTACATCGCATTTTTTTATTTTTCTTATTTTCTAATATCTATAATCTCGTCTATTAAACCGTATTTTAGTGCTTCTTCTGCTGTCATATAATGGTCTCTTTCTGTATCTTTTTCTATTTGTTCTAATGTTTGACCTGTTTTTTCGCTTAATAATTTGTTTAATTTTTCTCTTGTTTTCACCATGTGGTCTGCATGTATTTTTATTTCTGTTGTTTGCCCTGAAAGTCCTCCAGAAATTAATGGTTGATGTATTAATACTTCTGAATTTGGTGTTGCATATCTTTTACCTTTTGCTCCACATGCTAAAAGTACTGAGCCCATACTTGCAGCTAATCCTATACATATTGTAGAAACTGGGCATTTTATATAATTCATTGTATCTACTATTGCCATACCATCTGTTATAGAACCACCTGGGCTATTTATATAGAATGATATTTCTTTATCTGGGTCTTCTGATTCTAAGAATAACATTTGTGCTATTACTAAACTTGCTGTTACATGGTTTACATCTTCACTTAAAAATATTATTCTATCTTTTAATAATCTTGAGAATATATCATATGATCTTTCTCCTCTTCCTGTTTGTTCAATTACATAAGGTACTAAACTGTTTTTTTCCATTATAAATCCTCCTTGGTTTTTATTTGTTATTTTTAAATCTGTAGGGGCAGATTCTATATCTGCCCAATTGATGCATTTTATCGGGCGGAAATGGATTCCTCCCCTACATCTCTTTAGGTATTCCTCTGTAGTGCGGGCGACTACTAGTCGCCCCTACAACGTTTGCAATTTGTTATATATAATAAGAGCAAATTTTGTGTTCTTATTATTTTATTAAAACAAAATTTGCCCCCTTTTAATTATTATTTAATTTTTGCATTTTCTACCAAGTAATTAATTGTTTTTTCTGTTTTTAATCCATCTGTAACATATCTTATTAATTCTGGATTATCTTTTACTTCGTCTTCTTTTTTGCCATAGTTTTCTGCCATTTCTTTAATTTTGCTTGATATTTCTTCTTCTGTTACTTCTATTGCAGCATCTTTTGCTACTGCTTCTAAAACTAATCTAGTTTTTATTGAATTTTCTGCTTGTTCTTTGTTTTCTGTTCTAAAGTCATCCATAGTTTTGTTCATCATTTTTAAGTATTGGTCTAAATTCATTCCTTGATATCTTAATCTTGTTTCGATATCTTGAGCCATATTGTCTATTTCCATTTCTATCATTCCTGCTGGAATTTCTACTTTAGCTTCTTCGCATACTACTTTTATAACAGCATCTTCTGTTTCGTATTTAGCTCTTGATTTATTTTGTTCTTCTTGTTTTTCTTTAATGCTATTTTTTAATTCTTCGATTGTATCAAATTCGCTTATATCTTTTGCAAGTTCATCATTTATTTCTGGCATTTCTTTTTTCTTTATTTCGTGTAATTTAACTTTGAACATTGCATTTTTTCCAGCTAAGTTTGCTGAGAAATATTGTTCTGGGAATTTAACATTTATTTCTTTTTCTTCTTCTAATTTCATACCAATTATTTGGTCTTCAAACCCTGGTATAAATGTGTTACTTCCTATTGTTAATTCATGGTTTTCTGCTTTTCCACCATCAAATGCTACACCATCAACAAAACCTTCGAAATCTATTACTGTAATATCTCCAGATTCTACTGGTCTATCTTCTACAGAAACTAATCTTGCATTTTTTTCTGCCATATGTCCTAATTCGTGTTCGATATCTTCGTCAGATACATTATACTCTATTTTTTTGATTTGTATACCTTTATATTTTCCTAATGTTACTTCTGGTTTTGTAGAAACTACTGCTGTAAATATTAAATCTTTTCCTTTTTCTATTTGAACTATATCTATTTCTGGTCTACTTACAGCTTCTACTTCGTTTGATTTTAAAGCTTCTTCGTATGCTTCTCCTGCTATTTCGTTAAAAGCATCTTCGTAGAATATTTGTGCTCCATATGTTTTTTCTACTATTTGGAATGGTGCTTTTCCTTTTCTAAATCCTGGAATATTAAAGTATTTAGCATTTTTATTGAATACTGTTTTTATAGCGTTATCAAATTTTTCTGCTTCTACTGTTATCTCTAGTTTAACTTCGTTATTATTTTTAGTTTTTTCTACTTTTACGTTCATTTTTTATCTTCCTTCCGTTTTTATATAATAATCAACTGTTCAATTATATCACATTTTTCAGATTTTGCAAGGGTTTAATGTAATAAAAAACAACCTGCATTGCAAATTGTTAATTATATCGAAGTGTGAAGTGCGAGGTGAGAAGTGTGAAATTAAAGAAAAGCCTACGAAGACTATACCTAAAAGCACACCTCACACATCCCACATCACACCTCAAATACATTTTTAGCCAATCTCCACTAATTCAAACCCCGTATAGTCACAACTTACCAATTTAAATTCTATCCCATTAATCAATCCTGTTTTTGCTTCTTTGTGTGTACGTTCTCCATGCAAGTGGCCATATATACATGTTTTTATATTATATTTTTTCATTGTACTAATATAATTTAGTTCGTTTTCTTCGTATCTATTAAATGGAGGGTAATGTATGCATGCTATTATTTCTTTTCCTTCTCCGTATTTTTTAATTCCATCTTTTATAGATAATTCTAATCTTAAATTTTCTCTTTTTATTATTCTTTTATCTTCTTTTGCATTTTCGTCTTGCCATCCTCTTGTTCCTACTATTATTTTATTTTCAAACAAATAACTATTGTTATGTAAAAAATCTATTTTTTCAAAATTGTTTTCTTTTAAATATTCTCTCATCTTTTTAAGGCTTGTCCACCAATAATCATGATTTCCTTTTAATAGTATTTTATGCCCTGGAAGAAAATTTAAATATTCAAAATCTTTGTATGTATCTTCTAAATACATTGCCCACGAAAAATCTCCTGGTAATATTACCAGGTCATTATCTGTTACTTTTTTTATCCAATTCTCTTTTATTTTTTCTGCGTGTTTTTCCCAATTTGCTCCAAATATATCCATTGGTTTGTTATCGCCAAATGATAAATGTAGGTCTGAGATTGCATAAATTGACATAGATTTTCTCCTTTATTATTTAGTATAAATTTCTTTAATTTAAAAATATTTAATCGAAGTGGGACGTGGGATGTGGGATGTGTGCTTTTAGGGATGGCTTCGTAGGCTTTACCTTAATTTCACACTTCACACCTCGCACCTCACACTTCAAAATTACAATTTTAAATTTGGTACTGCGTTTAGTGTAAGGTCTGATTTTTTTCCTGCTAGGTAATTATAGTACCCTGCCGATGCTATCATTGCTGCATTGTCTGTACAAAGTTTTAAGTCTGGCATATATATTTCTACATTTTCTTTTTCTAATTCTAAAAATGCATTTCTTATATAGCTGTTTGCAGATACGCCTCCTGCTAAAACTAATTTTATTGGTTCATTTTGCGGGCGAACACAGTTCGCCCCTACATCGTTTGCAATTGATTTTGTATTTGTTTGCGGGCCAATGTGGGCATCGACCCCTACAGACTTTTTAATATAATTTATAGATTTTTTTACGTTTTCTACTAAAATCTCTGTTACTGTTTTTTGAAAGCTTGCACATAAATCTGCTTTATTTATGTTTGGATTTTTATGGTTCAAATTTATTACTGCTGTTTTTATTCCACTAAAACTAAAATCTAAATTATCGAAATGTGTTTTTGGAAGTTCTATATTAGCTTGTCCTTCTTTTGCTAAAGCATCTACTTTTGGTCCTCCAGGATATCCGAAGTCCTACTACTCTTGCTACTTTATCAAATGCTTCTCCTATTGCATCATCTCTTGTTTTTCCTAATACTTCAAACTCACAATAATCTTTTACATGCACAATTTGTGTATTTCCGCCTGACATCATTAAACATAAAAATGGTGGTTTTAATTCTTTATATGTAATATAATTTGCTGCAATATGTCCTTCTAAATGATTAATTCCAACTAGTGGTTTATTATTTGCAAATGCTAATCCTTTTGCATAAGATACACCTACCAAAAGAGCTCCAACTAGTCCTGGTCCATATGTAGGACAAATCACATCTATATCTTCCATTGTAATTCCCGCTTCTTTTAAAGCTTGTTTTGTTATTTGATTTATAACTTCTGTATGGCATCTTGATGCTATTTCCGGTACTACTCCACCATATTCTGTATGTATATCTATTTGTGAATTTATTACATTAGAAAGAACTTCCCTACCATTTTTTACAACTGATACGGAAGTTTCATCACAACTTGATTCAATTCCTAGAACTAATATATTTTTCATTCCTACTCCTTATCTTTCTTATATATAGTAAATTCTTCGAAGAGCGGGCGACTACTAGTCGCCCCTACATTGTTTTTATCTTATTTTGTTCACGGGGCGCTGTGGGCAGCGCCCCCTACATACCCTAAATTAACATCAACAGCTTAAATATATTATATACAATCCAGTCCATTCCACTTAATATTCCATTAAATATTGGATTTAAAATTGTAGAAGATAATCCTGTTATCCAAATAAGTAAAAATACTATATAAAATATTTGTTGGTTATTATAAAACCATTGTTTCCCGTTATATGGTAAAAAATGCATTAATATTTTTGAACCATCAAGTGGTGGAAGTGGAATTAAATTAAATACTCCAAGTCCTATATTTATAG
Organism: Clostridia bacterium; assembly: GCA_017397545.1. GTDB lineage: Bacteria > Bacillota > Clostridia > TANB77 > CAG-508 > CAG-452. The sequence continues at coordinate 47,771 of JAFQIK010000017.1, read as the reverse complement.
ATATTGTATATAAAACTATTTGATATACAACAAGTTGCCACTGGGTAGACAATCCTTGCATTACATTTGTTATATTAAATAATACATAGTATATTATTAAAAATACAAATGCTAATATAAAATTCATTATAGGTCCTGCTGCAGAAACTATTGCTTCTGCTTTAGATAAGGAATATTTTCCATTAAAATTTCTAGGATTAATTTGTACTGGTTTTCCCCATCCAAATCCTGCAACAATTAAAAAGACAAAACCAAATGGATCTATATGACTCAATGGATTTAAATTAAGTCTTCCTTGCATTCTTGGAGTTTCATCTCCTAATTTATCTGCTGCATATGCATGTGCAAACTCATGAAATGTAAGTGCAATTAAAACTCCTGGAATTGTTAAAAGTAAATTCAATATCCCACTTGTTCCAGAATTTAGCAGCCATAACCCTAGCATTACTACTATTATTATAGTAATTGTTCTTCTATCTAATCCAAAATTAAACATATTTATCTCTCCTCGTATCTCATACTATTATTAGAATTGATTTGCTAATTGATCTATTAAAACACCTTTACCTGTTTCTTTCCAATCAATTTTTACTGTATCAAATCCTTTATGTTTAAATTCATTAAGTTTATTCATATCTTCAATAGATATTTCGAAATTTAAGGATTCCAAATTGCTATCTATATTATCTTTATTGGTTGATTTTATTAGAGCTAAAACGCCCTTTTCTTTAATTAACCAATTTAATAATATTTGATTTTGTGTTTTACCATATTTTTCTGATAATTCAGTTAGTAGTGGATAATTATTATTTGCAATTCTATTTCTTCTTAGTGCTTGATAACATATAAATTTAATATTATTTTCTTTGCAATAGTTTATAATTCCTATATTTTCATTTAACTTACATTCTAAATTATAAACACCTTCGAAGCTATATACACCAAATTTTTCATTAATCTCTTTTAGCTCTTCTAAACTTGAATTGCTTATTGATATATATCTAACTTTTCCTTTTTTTATTAACTCATTTATTTGATTATATGTTTCTGCAAGTGGAATTTTTGATACATATGACGCATGTACTTGTACTGCATCTATATAATCTATATCCATTTTTGTTAAATATTCATTAACTTGTTTTTCTACATCTTCTAGTTTTTCTATATATCTTTCTAAATGAGCCATTAAAAAAATTTTTTCTCTATCTACTTTTCTAAAAAACTCTTTCAAAAAGTCTACTACTCTACCATTATCATAAACTAGAGCTGTACTCATAAAGTTTTGTCCTTTTTCTACAGAATATAAAAGCCCTTTAAGAGTATTTTCTTTATCTTCTAAATTCAATTTATAAGTTCCTATTCCAATTGGAAAAAAATCGTCTTTTTCTAGCATTTATTTTCTCCTATTTCCCTACTAAATTATTCTCTTTTATTTTTATCATTGAAATTATAAATAATATTACATCAATAATAGCAGGAATACTCCAAATAATTAAGTACCAAAATGATTTAAATATAAAAATGTTATACCATCTTGTAAGACCTGGTCCAGGAACTATATATGTATATCCATTTATATCATTCCATATAGCTTCAAAAAGCCACCATAGAATTGGTATTAGAGAAACTATAAATATACTTAAAGTTATATTACGAATTACTTTCCATCTTTTCAAGCTTAGCACCTCACGCTAAATAAAATTATTATTTATATTGTTCATCCAGTCGAATCAAAAATAGTAGTTTGCTAGGCAAATTCATAGTCCAAATACCGGAGGCGTGCTTTTGCACGTTGAGGATTTTGGCTATGAATTTAACGACGCAAAATGCTGTTTTTCATTCGACTAGGCAAGCGGTTTCATTGTTGGGAAAAGAAGTACATCACGTATAGAAGCACTATCTGTTAAAAGCATTATTAATCTATCTACACCTATTCCTAATCCACCTGTTGGAGGCATACCATATTCTAAGGCTTGAACAAAATCATCATCCATATCATTTGCTTCCTCATTACCAGCTTCTTTTTGTTTTGCTTGTTCTAAAAATCTTTCATATTGGTCTATTGGATCATTTAATTCTGAATATGCATTTCCATATTCTCTTCCACCAATAAACACTTCAAATCTTTCTACAAGTCTTGGGTCTGATGGTTTTCTCTTTGTTAGTGGTGATACTTCTACTGGATAATCTATTATAAATGTTGGTTGAATTAATGTATCTTCTACTTTTTCTTCGAATACAAGATTTATAACATTTCCTCTTTCTAAAGTTCCTTCAACTGCTACACCTATTTTTCTTGCTGCTTCTGATGCTTCTTCATCTGTATTTATTTCGTTAAAGTCAACACCTGTTACTTCTTTAATTGCATCTATCATAGGTAGTCTTCTCCATCCTGGTGTTAAGTCAATTGGAGTTCCTTGATATGTTATTTTTGTTGTTCCTAAAACTTTTTCAGCAACAGTTGAAATAATTTCTTCTGTAATATCCATCATATCGTTATAATCTTGATATGCAGCATACAACTCTATATTTGTAAATTCTGGATTATGTTTGATAGATATTCCTTCGTTTCTAAACATTCTTCCAAGTTCATATACTCTATCAAATCCACCAACTATTAATCTTTTTAAGTATAGCTCATTCGCAATTCTTAAATACATATCCATATCTAATGTATTATGGTGTGTTATAAATGGTCTTGCAGCAGCTCCACCAGCTATAGTATTTAATATTGGTGTATCTACTTCTACATATCCTTTATTATCTAATACATTTTTTATTTCTTTAATTATTTTGCTTCTAATCATAAATGTTTCTTTTACTTCTGGATTCATTATTAAATCTACATATCTTTGTCTGTATCTTAATTCTGTATCTTTTAATCCATGGAATTTTTCTGGAAGTGGTCTTAAAGATTTTGTAAGAAGTACAACTTCTTTAGCATGTACAGATATTTCTTCTGTTCTTGTTTTAAATACAAAACCTTTTATGCCTATAATATCTCCAATATCATATGTTTTAAATAAAGAATAGCTTTCTTCACCTAAATCATTTATGCTTACATAACTTTGAATTTTTCCACTTGCATCTTGAATTGTACAAAAAGAAGCTTTTCCCATTATTCTTTTTGCCATAATTCTACCTGCTACTGCAACATCTTTTCCTTCTAATTCTTCGTAATTTTCTTTAACTTCGTTACTTAAATGTGTTCTATCATATTTTGTTATTTGAAAAGGGTCTTTCCCTTGTGCTTGTAAATCTTTTAATTTTTCTTTTCTTATTGATATTAAATGATTTTCATCTAATTGTTCTTCATTATTATTTACTTGGTTTTCTGCCATAATATCCATCTCCTTAAAAACTTATTTTATTATTATATAACAGAAGCTGGGAAAAGTAAATATTTATGTAATCGATTTTCTTAAATAAAAGTTACTATTCAGACTAAAACTAAAAAATGTAGAGTAAATGTAGGGGTCGCACCCCTGGGCGACCCGCAACAAAAAAATGAATATAAATTTTAATTTAGGTCTGAACTGTAACCATTTTTTTATTTATCTACTAACATATCTTGACAAAAGAATATAAATAATGTTATAAATATGTTTGTAATATATATGGCCCCTTGGTCAAGCGGTTAAGACGCAGCCCTCTCAAGGCTGAATCATGGGTTCGATTCCCGTAGGGGTCACCAAACTTGCCTAACGGCAAGAGTGAATAACTAAGAATGAATAGTTAAGAGTATTAAGCTATGTCAAAGAAGAAATTTCGAAGGCAAGTTTGTACTTTTCACTATTCATTTTTCACTATTAACTAAATTCTTTCGCCAGTCGCTAGGGTGGAGGCAAAAATTCCATTTTTATAAAAAATGAAATGTTATGACCTCACGTCCGCACGCTCAATCAGTTCTTTTGCATATTGAAGTGATACTGTTGTTACTTCTCCACTTGCTATTCTTGCAATTTCTTTTAATAAGTTTTCGTCTTTTAATAAAGATATATTTGTTTTTGTTTTTCCATCTTTTACTTGTTTGTTAATATAATAATTTGTATCTCCTTTGGCTGCAATTGTAGCTAAGTGTGTTACACATATTATTTGATGAGTTCTTGCTATTTGTTTCATTTTTTCTGCTACTTTATTTGCTGCAATCCCACTAATTCCTGTATCTATTTCGTCAAATACTAATGTTTCTACTTCGTCTACATCTGCTAAAACTCTTTTTATTGCAAGCATTATTCTAGACATTTCTCCACCTGATGCAATTTTTGTAAGTGGTTTAAAATCTTCTCCAATATTTGTCATTATTAAAAATTCTATTTCCTCTTGCCCATTTTCATTAAAATCTTTATTTTCATGGTAATTAATATCTACTTTAAATTTTGTATTTTTCATTTCTAAATCTATTAAATCTTTTTGAACTTCCTCTGCCAAAATTTCACTTATTTTTTCTCTTATTTGATGCATTTTACTGCAAAGTTCTTTCATTTGTTTTTCTAAAACTTTTAAATCTAATTTTAATTTATTTGTATATTCTTCTAAGTTTTCTATTTCATATATTTCTTTTTCTACTTCTTCTTTGTACTTTAATATTTCCTCTATATTATTTCCATATTTTCTTTTCATTGAAGATATAAGATTTAATCTTGTTTCTACTTCTTCTATTTCTCTGTCATCAAAATATATATCTTCTGAATAACTTGATATTGTTCTTCCGGCAATCTTCTAATTCATAATAAATATTTCTAACTGTTTCTGCAGTTTTTAAATATTCTTCATTTATATCATCTATTTTTTCTAATGATTTCATTGCAGATTGAACTGATTCTAATGCTACATTTAAAATTTCATTTTCTGCAATTCCTAAATTTTTAGAAATTTTTTCTGTATTTAATATTTTCTTCTTTTTTTCTTCTAGTTCTTCTTCTTCTCCTTTTTTTAAATTTGCTTCTTCTATCTCATTTGACTGATATTTTAGTAAATCTAGCTTTCTTTGTTTCTCTTTATCATCTCCATAATTTTTTACTATTTCTTCTTTTAGTCTTTTATATTTACTATACTTTTCTAAATAATCTAATTTTATATTTTTAAACTCACTTCCTGCAAACTTATCTAGTAATCTTATATGTACATTTGAGTTTAATAGAGATTGATTATCATGTTGCCCATGTATATCTATAATAGAGCTCATAAAATTTTTAAGCTCTGAAACCGTTACCATTCTTCCATTAATTTTGCATAAATTTTTGCCATTTATATTTATTTCTCTTGACAAGATAACGTCTTCGTTATTATTACTTGTTACACTTATTTCAACAAATGAATATTCTTCTCCTTTTCTTATCATTTCTTTAGAAAATCTACCACCTGCTAAAATTTCTAATGAGCCTATAATAAGAGTTTTTCCTGCTCCTGTCTCACCTGTTAATACATTAAATCCTTTATTTAAATCAATACTTATTTCATCTATTATTCCAACGTTTTTTATATGTAATGTATTTATCAATATTATCACCTTTTCATTCTGTTCTACTCTTTAAATTATTTTACACGAACATTTGTTTTTTGTCAATACATTTTTTTAGTCGCTTATTTAAGCGACTACTCATCTCCTGGTTCTATTCCTTTATTTTCTTCCATTATCTCTGCTGAATCTGGATTAACTGGATCTTCTTCTGTCCTTGGTACAAAATGATTTGCTTTTTTTCTTATTTCTATTTGACTTATTCTTTTTTCTACTTTTCTTATATCAGTATTGACGATTTCTAAAAAATCTTGATAATATTCTTTTTCTTTTGCAAACAACCTTTTGAAAAATTTTTTTCCTTCTATTTTTTTACACCAACTCTCATATTCTTCTTTTTCTTCTTTTAACCTTTCTAATTCCATTCTTAATTCTTCTAATTCTTCGTCTATATCTCTTTTTTCTTTACAAGCTATTTGTATTTTTTCTTCATTACTTTTAATAAATTCAGCTTTTACTTCTTCTATTCTTTTATCTATTTTTCTTAATAATTCCTGAGCTGCATTTAAGTATTTTTCATCATCAAATAGTATACTGTTTTCATTTAATTTTAGTTTTCCCAATACCTGTTTTACATTTTCCAAATTTTCTATCCAGTAAGATATTTTTGTTAGTATTTCTGTATCCGGATTATATCTAATATCATTTTCTTCAGCATTTTTTAAATATTCTTCTATTTTTTCATTACATTCTTTTTGTAATATCTCTAATTGTTTTATTCTAGCTTCTATACTAATTATTAAATCGTCTCTATTACTTCTTGCATTCTCTATTATAGTTACATTACCTTCATTCATACTTTTATCTCCTTTTTTACAATATATTTTAAATACATAATTTTAATAACTCTTCTAATCTTTCTGTCTGGTTACTTAAATATAAATAACCTATAAGTCCTTCAAATGCTGTAGCATACATATAATCTGTAGGATTTGCATTTTTCGCCACATGATGATTTTCTGTATTTCTTGTTCTTCTTACAATATCTTTCTCCTCTTCTGTAAGAAAATTTTCTAATTCTTTTAATATTTTTGCTTGTGCTGCTGCTTTTACATGTTTAATTGCTTCTATATGCAATTTGTGTGGTTTTAAATTTGTTGTTTGTACTAAATGTTCTCTTATATATAATTCGTATACTGAATCTCCTATATATGCCCATGTTAATGGTGACATTAAATTTACTTCTGTTTTATTTTTCATTTACCTTCTCCAATGTTATTTTTCCTAATTTTCCAGATCTAAAATCAGTTAATATAATACTTGCTGTTTTTTCTTCGTCAACTTCTCCTCCTGATACTACTGCTCCTCTTTTTTTTCCTATTAATTTTAAAAGATTATATACTTCATCATTTTCGTCTTCTGAATTAATATTTACAATTTCGTCTTCTGATATTTTGTATCTTTCCATTAAATTCTTTTTATAGTTTTTATATAAAAATGTTAGTAAGCTAAATGCTATTTCTATAGTTTGCAATACCTCATCTTTAATAGAACCTGTATACGATAAATTTAAAGCAACTGTTTCATCTTCAAACTTAGGCCAAAGTACACCTGGTGTATCTAATAGTTCTATATTATTTGCTATTCTTACCCACTGTTTTTGTTTAGTAACACCTGGCCTGTTTCCTACAACTGTTGTTTTTTTGTTGCATAATCTATTTATAAGTGAAGATTTTCCCACATTAGGTATTCCAAGTATCATAATTCTAATATTTCTTTTTATTCTTCCTTTTGCAGCTGCTTTTTCCATATCTTCTTGCATTATATTTTCTACTTTTTTTAATATTTCTTTAATACCTTTTCCTAAATTTGCATCTGCTATTATTGCTGGTATATTATTTTTTTTATAAAACTCTACCCATTTTTTTGTTTCAAAATCCTCTGCTAAATCGCTTTTATTTAATACTACTATTCTTTTTTTATTTTGAATTATTCTTTGCATATCAGGATTTCTACTAGAAATAGGTATTCTAGCATCTAATAATTCTATTACTATATCTATTAATTTTATATCTTCTATTATTTGTTTTTTGGTCTTAAGCATATGGCCTGGGTACCAGTTTATATTCATCATTATTTTCTCCTTTTATTAGGTAAATTGTAATTTGTAGTTGTATATTAATTTCAAACGTCATAGGGGGCGCAGTCCTCGGCGCCCCGAAAATTAATTATTTTTACGCGGGTCGCCCAGGAGTGCGACCCCTACAGATACAATTTTCAATATGTCATATAAATTACAATTTAATAAAATCGCCTTAGAATTTATATTGGTTTTTGTCTGCTCTTTCGTCTAATTTTCTTGTATATTCTTCATTCTCATAAAACCAGTCTGTTTTTGCATCTTTAGTACTACCTTTTCTATTTTTATTTAAGAATATATCCATTACTGTTAAAAATGGAATTATAACTCCTATTAATGATAGGAATAATGATGCATAATCTACAAGTCCTGTTTGTCCATTACTAATATTTGTTATTCCATTAAATAAATCTGTTCCAAAATATAATCCATATCCTACAAAATAAACTAATGCTCCTATTATATTTCTTTTTACTATAAATATCATACAGAATAATGTAACAAACAATAATGTTACTTCTATATTAAAATCTAATGGTTCTATTCCTATATCTGCACTCATTGTATATGCTACAGCTATTACTAATCTAATTAACCAGAATATTCCTCCAAACATTGTAATTAAATAACTAAATAAACTTGTCATACGTATCGTTCCTTTCAAAATTTTATTTTTGTAGGGGCCGATGCCCACATCGGCCCGTTTATAATTTTTTCTTTTTTCGGGTCGATGTGGGCATCGACCCCTACAAAAATAATTTTACCATATTCTTCTTTAAATTACTATATCCCTTTTTAATAAATTATTTTTTACAATTCCTAGTCCAATGAATTTATTTTTATTATATATTCTATATGTATTATCTTCTAGTTCATATGTTAATTGAACACCATTTAGAAATAATTCTAGTTTTCTGTCATTTAAATCTATACTTTCTTTATCATTAAATATGTTTTCTATTGTAATTAGATTTTTTTCTACTATTTCTTGATTTATATTTTCTAAGTCTATGCTTTGTTCTATTTTAAATTTATTAACTGCAGTTCTTTGTAGTTCTTTCATATATCCTACTGTTCCCAATTCTTTTGCTATATCTTCGCAAAGAACTCTTATATATGTTCCTTTTGAACATTCAGTTTCAAATACAATTTCATCTTCTTTATATGATTTTAAATTTATACTATATATTTCTATATCTCTTGGTTTTATTTCTACTGTTTGTCCTTGTCTTGCATACTCATATAATTTTTTCCCATCTACTTTTATTGCTGAATACATAGGAGGAATTTGTTTTTGTTTACCTAAAAAACTTTCTAATACTTCTTCTAATCTATCTTTTTCTATATTTTTAAATTCTAAATCTTTTTCTATAATATTTCCTTCTGAGTCTCCTGTATCTCTTTTTTCTCCTAGTTTTATTGTAGCAATATATGCCTTTTTGTGTTCTACTAAGTATTTAGATATTTTTGTAGCCTTACCTATTAAAATGGGTAAAACACCGGTAGCATTAGGGTCTAGCGTACCGGTGTGTCCTATTTTTTTTGTATTTAATTGTTTTCTTACAATATTTACTATGTCGTGTGATGTATATTGTTTTGGTTTGTTTATTATAATTACTCCGTCCATTGCCTCTCCTATATAATTAATTTTATTGCAAATTTTGTAGGGGCGACTAGTAGTCGCCCGTTCTACAACGGCTTTCTATAAAGTATTCTAATTTTATTTATGAACTTCATCATTTTGCAATATTTATTAAATTTTTAGCTCAGTCTTCGAAGAGCGGGCGACTAGTAGTCGCCCCTACATTTTCTATACATTTTTAAAATTTAGACTAAATTATTTATCTCAAATGTTTTTTACATTCTTCTATTAATTTTTCTCTTGCTTGTTCGAATGGAAGGTTAATGCTTCCTCCTGCTGCTCTTATATGTCCTCCTCCACTAAACATTAAACATATATCTGATACATTAACATATTCGTTAGAACGAAGTGATATTTTATATCCATCTTCTTTTTCTATTAAAAATATTGAAATTTCTACTCCTTCAACATCTCTTCCCATTTCTACTATTCCGTCATGGTCATTATTTCCAGCCCCAACTTCTTCTTCATCTTTTTTTGTTATGTATGTAAAAGTTATTTTTCCATCTTCTAAGAATTCTAATCTATTCATAGCAATTCTTCTTAATTCAAAGCTTGGTTTTGATAATGTTTGAAGAACTTTTTTATAAATATTAGATACGTTAACACCTCTATTTAAAAGTTCTGCTGCAAACTCAAACGTTTCTGCTGTTACTCCTGAATATTTAAATCCACCTGTATCTGTAATTATTCCTGTAAGTAGGCATGTTCCTATTTCTTTATCAATTTCTATTCCTAATGCATCTAAAACAATTATCAATATTTGTGCACACGCTGGTGCTGTAGGATTAACAAAGTTATAATCAGCAAACATTGTATTTGCACTATGGTGGTCTATAGATATTTTTGTATTTGCATCTTCAAAATAGTTTGCAAATCCATTTAACCTTTTTATATCTCCACAGTCTAAAGCTATTGCTAAACCGTATCTTTCATTTCTTCCTTCTTTTTTTATCTCTTTACTATTTGATAAAAATTTAAATGTTTTTGAATATTCTGGTATTATTACATCTACATCTTTATTTAGTTGTTTTAGTCCATTATATAGTGCTAAGCTACTTCCGAATAGCATCTCCATCTGGATTTTCATGTGTTAATATTACAATGCTGCTAGCTTTATTTATTTCTTCTATAATATTATCTAGGGTCATATGGTTCTCCTTTAAATCTATTATCTAAATTTGATAATTGCCATAATATTTAATATACAATGTAGGGGCAGACGACTTAAGTCTGCCCGAAATTTTATATTTTTTACGGGCGGACACGGGGTTCCGCCCCTACGACATTTGCAATTAATCTTGGTTTTCTGGTTTAATATCCTTCATAATGTCTTTTAATATTGTGTCTATTTTTTCTCCATATTGCATAGATTCATCTAATTCAAATACTAATTCTGGAGTTACTCTTAAATTAATTTTTGCAGCTATTCTGCTTCTAATAAATCCAGAAGAAGATTTTAATGCAGCTAAAGTTTGTTTAGTATTTCTAGAATTAAGAATACTTAAATATACTTTTGCATATCTTAAATCTGGAGAAATTTTAACAGAAGTTACACTAACCATTCCTGTAACGTTTGAATTAGTAACCTCATAGTTAATTATATTACTAATTTCTCTTTTTAATTCTTCATTTATTCTATTTAAACGGTTTCCTCCGCCTTTTGGTTTATTCATTCTTTTCTCCTTTTTATTTTGTTTTTCGGGTCGCCTAAGGAGTGCGACCCCTACATCAAAATTTGCAAAAGCAAATTTTGTACTATTCATTCTTCACTATTAATTTTAGAAATTTCTTCGAAGTGCGGGCGACTACTAGTCGCCCCTACACGTTTGCAATTTTTTCATTATATTTTATTATTGGGCGGAGCAAGCCCCGCCCCTACACATTTTTGTATTAATCGGGTCGATGTGGGCATCGACCCCTACAAATACAAATTTGCCAAAACGAATCAAAATTAGTAGATTGTGCATTTTAACGAATGAGTAAAATATTTTACAAATTTATTAAAACTGCATATAGTAAACGAAGCAAATTAGGTATATTGCTAGGAAAACAAGTAAAAATTTTCAAGACTATACGCTGTATGTCGCAAAAATTTTTACGCAGTTTGACAACGCAAGATGCCTGATTTCATTCGTTTACGCCCTACTGTTTAACTTGTTCCATTATAAATGCCTCTATAATATCTCCCTCTTTAATATCATTAAAGTTCTCTATTTGAATTCCACATTCATACCCTGACGCCACTTCTTTTGCATCGTCTTTCATTCTCTTTAATGAAATTAATTTTCCATCATGTATTACAACATTATCTCTTAAAACTCTTACTCCTGCATTTCTTGCAACTTTTCCATTTGTTACATAGCATCCTGCAATTGTTCCAACATCAGAAATTTTAAATGTTTGTCTAACTTCTGCATTACCAATTACTACTTCTTTAAATACAGGGTCTAACATTCCTTTCATTGCAGCTTCTACATCTTCTATAGCATTGTATATTACAGAATATGTTTTTATTTCTACTTCTGATTTTTCTGCCATATCTTTTGCAATTGGCTCTGGTCTTACATTAAATGCAATTATTATAGCATTTGAAACATTTGCTAGTGTAACGTCGCTTTCAGTTACAGCTCCAACATTTGCATGTATTACTTTAACTTTTACTTCATCATTAGATAATTTTTCTAATGCTTGTTTTACAGCTTCTACAGAACCTTGAACATCTGCTTTTACTATAATATTTAATTGTTTTAAGTTTCCTTTTTCTATTTGGCTAAATAAATCATCTAAAGTAACCTTGTTAGTTGCATTTAATGCTTTTTCTCTAGCCTTACGTTTTCTTGTTTCCATTAAGTGTTTAGCAGTTTTTTCGTCTTTAACTTCGTAGAATGTTTCTCCAGCTTCTGGAACAGCAGTTAAACCTGTTATTTCTACTGGTGTTGAAGGCCCTGCTTTTTTAACTTTATGACCTTTATCGTCTGTCATTGTTCTTATTCTACCAATAACAGATCCTACAAGTATTGTGTCTCCAACATCTAAAGTACCACGTTGTACAAGCATTGTAGCAACTGGTCCTTTTGCTTTGTCTAATTTTGCTTCTATTACAGTTCCTTTTGCTTGCTTTTTAGGGTTTGCTTTTAGTTCTTTCATATCTGCAACTAAAAGTACCATTTCTAGAAGATTATCTATATTTATTCTTTTCTTTGCAGAAATTGGAACAAATATTGTATCTCCACCCCATTCTTCTGATACTAAATCATGTTCTGCAAGTTCTTGTTTTACTTTATCTGGATTTGCTCCTTCTACATCTATTTTGTTTATTGCTACTATAATTGGTATTCCAGCTGCTTTTGCATGGTTTATTGCTTCTACTGTTTGAGGCATAACTCCATCATTTGCAGCAACTACAAGTATTGCTATATCTGTTATTTGTGCTCCTCTTGCTCTCATTGCAGTAAACGCTTCGTGTCCTGGTGTATCTAAGAAAGTAATTTCTCTACCATTTATTTCTACTTGGTATGCACCAATTGCTTGAGTAATTCCACCTGCTTCTCCTTCTATTACATTAGTTTCTCTTACTGCATCTAGAAGCGATGTTTTACCATGGTCAACGTGTCCCATAACAACTATTACTGGTGGTCTTGATTTTAAGTCTTCTTCTTTATCTTCACTTTCATCAAATAATATGTCTTCATCTGTAACAACTTCTTTTTTGTGTGCTGTTACTCCAAATTCTTCTGCTATTAAGAATGCTGTATCAAAATCCACTTCATTATTTATTGTTGCCATAATTCCATATCCTAGTAATTTTTTTATTATTTCTCCACTAGTCTTTTTAAGTTCTGCACTTAAATCTTTTACACTAATACTTTCTGGGATTGTTATATCTGTTAAATCAAATATTTTTTGTTTTATTCTATCTTCATCTTGACTAATTTTCTTTTTATTTCTTCTTCCTCTAGTTGTTGTTAAATCATAATAGTCAAGCATTGAACCTTCATCAAACATATTTGATAATCTATCTTGTTGTTTTAAATCTTTCAATTTGTGGCTACTTATTTCTTCATATCCGCCTCTTCTAGATTTAGATGCTTTTTTATTTGTTTTTTCTTCGTATTTGTTGTTATTTTTTTGTTTATCTATAGCCTTATTTGCATATTCTCTTACATTTTCTTTTTCAACAACATCTGCAGCCATTATATTTTTAATATTTTTTTCAATTCCTTTTTCATCTAAAGGTCTTCTACCATATGAATTTTGATTTCTTCCTTCTTGTCCTCTATTGTTAAATTGTCTATTACCATCTTTATTAAACGGTCTATTGCCATTTGAATAATTGTTATTATATGGTCTGCTATTTTGCCCATCTCTTTCTCTATTAAATGGTCTGTTTCCATCTCTGTTAAATGGTCTATTGCCATTTGAATAATTGTTATTATATGGTCTATTATTTTGACCGTCTCTTTCTCTATTAAATGGTCTGTTGTTAATATTTGCTTGATTATTATATTGTTTTGGTTGGGTAGTATTATTGTTTCTTTGTTCTTCTACCTTTGGTTTTTGAGTTTCTTTAGGTGAATCTTTTACTTTAGATACCTCTGGAACTTCCACTTCTTTTGGTTGTTCTTTTGGTTCTTCTGCCTTTGGTTTTTCAGGTGTTTTTGTACCAAATAATTCACTTACAGTAAGAGGTCTATTAGGTTTGTTTCTATACACTATATTGTAGTCTTTTTTTCTTTCTCTTTCTATAAAACCAACATCTCTAGATTGTTTCTTTTCTTCTACTTTTTGCTCTTTTTTATTATTATCCTCTGTTAAAATAACTTCTCTTCTTATAATTACTGGAGTTTCTTTTTTCTCTTTTACTTCTTTTTTTGCTCCAGAAAATTTTGATTCTATTTTTTTTGCTTCTTCTTCTTCTATACTACTCATATGCGATTTTACTTCCATTCCTAATTCTATAGCTTTTTCTAGTACCTCTTTACTATTTACTCCTAATTTTTTTGCTATTTCATGTATTTTTATCTTACCCAATAGCTTCACCCCCACATTTTGTTTTTGCTCTTAAGTTTTTGTTAATTTTCGTTATCAATAATTACACCCCTTAATTTATTATAAATATCTTCTTCTATTTTTGTATTAAAACTTTTTTCTAATCTTTTTGTTTTTATAACTTTCTCTAAGCAGTCTATACTATCACATATATATGCTCCTCGTCCTTCTAACTTACCTGTTTTATCTATTGTAATTTCCCCTGTTTTACTTAATACAATTCTAATTAATTCTCTTTTATCTTTTTTGTTATTGCATCCCATGCACATTCTTTGTACAATTTTTTTCATATTAATCACCTACTCATTCGAAGTGTGCTGTGTGATGTGGGACGTGTGCTTTTTATAGTAAACTCTTCGAAGAGCTACTTTTTAACTTCCCACTTCACACTTCTCACTTCATTAAATATTATTCTTCAGTGTTCTCTTCTTGTTCTGTTTCTTCCATTTGTTGTTTTGCTAATAATTCCCTAAATTGGCTTTCACTTTTTATATCTATTTTCCAATTTGTAAGTTTTGCAGCTAGTCTTGCATTTTGTCCTGATTTTCCTATTGCAAGTGATAATTGGTCATCTGGAACAATTACTTGTGCAAATTTCTCTTCTTCTCTTATATCAACAGCCATAACTTGTGCTGGTAATAATGCTGCAGAAATAAATACTGCTGGATCTTCATCCCATTCAATTACATCTATTTTTTCGCCTTTTAATTCATTTATTATGTTTTGTATTCTAATTCCTTTTTGTCCAACACATGAACCAACTGGATCAATATTTTCGTTTGTAGAATATACTGCAACTTTGCTTCTAGAACCCGCATCTCTTGATACACTTTTTATTTCTATTAATCCTTCGTATATTTCTGGTATTTCAAATTCAAATAATTTTCTTACAAAATCAGGATGACTTCTAGAAACTAAAACTTGTGGTGCTCCTTTTATTCCTTTTTCTACACTTACTACATAAGCTCTTACTTTATCATTTACTTTATAGCTCTCAGTAGGTATTTGATCTTTTACAAGCATTATTCCTTCTAATTTTCCTAAATCTAATACAACTGTTCCACCTTCAGATTTTTGTACAAGTCCAGATACAATTTCTCCTCTTCTATCGTTATATTCTGTATAAACCATATTTCTTTCTGCTTCTCTAATTTTTTGAACAATTACTTGTTTCGCTGTTTGAGCTGCAATTCTTCCAAAATCTCTAGGAATAATTTCTAACTGAAGTGTATCTCCTAAATTTATTTTTTTGTCTTGTTTTTTAGCTTCTTCCAAAGTTATTTGTAACATATCATCTTCTACTTCTTCTACAACTTCTTTTAAAGAAAATACTTTTATATCTCCAGTCTCAGCATCCATTGTTACTTTTACATTTTCTGCTGATTCAAAATTTCTTTTATATGCTGTAACTAGTGCTGTCTCTAGGGATTCTAATAAATATTCTTTGTTTATTCCTCTTTCTTTTTCTAGTTCCTCAATTGCCATTATTAATTCTTTACTTTCTATTGATTTCATTTTTTAATCATCCTTTCTTTACCAGTTATATACTGTTTTTGTTTGAGATATATTTTTTCTATCTATTTTTATTTCTTGATTATTTAAAATAGTTAAACTATTTTTATCAAAATCCTTTAAAATTCCTTTGTACTCTTTTTTACCTTCTACTGGTCTAAATAGTTTAATTTGTATTTCTTTTCCTATATTTGCTTTTAAGTGTTTATCTTTTCTTAAAGTTTTTTCTACTCCTGTAGAAGATACTTCTAAAAAATATTGTTCTTTAATTGGATCTTCTTTATCTAAAATTTCAGTTATTTCGTTGCTTACTTTTTCACAGTCATTTAAATCTATTCCGTTTTTCAGATTCTATATATAGTCTTAAAAAATAGTCCTTGCCCTCTTTTACATATTCTACATCGTATAATTCATAACCCAAATTTTTGATAATGTCAGATGTTAAATTTTCTATTTTTTCTTCAACACTTGCCAATTTAATTTTCTCCTTTTCATAATTTAAGAGTGGGATTTGTTCCCACTCTTCTAGTTTTTTATATAATTGCATTATTATTATACCCTGCTTTTTCAAAAAAATCAAGCTTTTACTGGAAAAAACTTGATTTTTAGGTTACTGTTCAGACTAAAATTTAAAATGTAGGGTTTTGTAGGGGCAATTTTTAATCGCCCGTCCTCCAAGAAATTGTTATTAATATTTTTAGCAAGGCTCTGTAAGTGGCGGGCGAATGCAATTCGCCCCTACAAATACTCTATAAATTTTAGTATTTTACTAATCTCACTGTATATTTATTTTTCATTTATATAAACTAATATATTATGAATCAAATTCTAGAAATTAAAAATCTAAAAAAAAGAAACAAGTATAAAAAAATTTTAAAAATGCAACTTTTTATATCATTAATAATGATTATTTCTTTTTCAATTTATTTGCTCTATTTTTATATTAATAGAATTAAAGACAAAAACATTTCAAATACATTACTAAACACATTTAGTTTAGAACGTCTTTACTCTAAATCTGAAAATTATACTACAGTAGAATTAAATAAAAACGGAAATTATTTTGTAATAGGCATTATTGAAATACCAAAAATCAATATAAAATATCCTATTTTATCAGATGTAAATGATGAACTTTTAAAAATTTCTGCATGTAGATTTTATGGTCCTTATCCCAATAAAATTGGCAATCTTTGTATAGCTGGCCATAATTACGATAATAATAGTTTTTTTAGCAATTTATATAAATTAGATATCGGTGATGTGATTAATATATATGATTCTAACAAATTACTTGTTACTTACTCTATTTATAATAAATTTGAAACTTCTAAAAGTGATACATCTTGTACTAATCAAAATACAAATGGCAAAAGAGAAATAACTTTAGTTACATGTAATAATATTAATAAAAATAGATTAATTGTTAAAGCAATAGAACAAAAAATAACTGCCAAGCATTAATTTGCCGGCAGTTTTTAATTATTATTCTTAAAAATTATTGTAATCTCTTATTTTTTTATATGCATATATTGCAGATATTCCACATACTGCTATTATAAATACAACTGAATAATCTACACCTGTATTTGGCATTGTAGTTGTATTATTATTATTTGCATTTGTATTTGTATTTGCGTTTACATTAGTGTTAGTGTTTGTGTTTGCATTAGTATTTATGTTTGTATTAGTATTTGTATCATCAGTAATTGTTTCAAATTCATTTACATTATTGTTTCCTCCTAAAGCTGAATCTATATCTATTGCAAATACATCTGTTACTAAAGTTAACATTAAAATTGCTAGTGATATTATACATATTATTAATTCTTTTGTTTTAATTCTTGACATTTTTTATCTCCTCTTTTATTTATAATATTATTATAATTAATTCTTTTATATTTATACTACAAAATTTTAAATATTGCAATAGTTTTTTACAAATTTTATACATTAAATTTAAATAATACTATGTCCCCTTCTTGCATAATATATTCTTTTCCTTCTGACCTAACTAATCCTTTTTCTTTTGCTTTAACCATTGAACCTTCATTTATTAAGTCATCGTAAGATACAATTTCTGCTTTTATAAACCCTCTTTGTATATCTGAATGTATTTTTCCTGCTGCAACAGGTGCTTTTGTTCCTTTTTTTATTGTCCAAGCTCTTACTTCTGGTTCTCCTGCTGTTAAAAATGACATTAATCCTAAAACAGAATAACTTTCTTTTATTACTCTGTCTAATCCAGATTCTTTTAGTCCAAGTGCTTCTAGCATTTCTTTTTTGTCATCTTCGTCTAATCCTGTTAACTCTTCTTCTATTTTTGCACAAAGTGGAATTGCTATGCTATTTTCTGTAATTGCATGTGCTTTTACTTTTTTAACATTATCATCATTTTCTGCATCTACTAATTGTTCTTCTGACACATTACATATATATAGAATTGGTTTTGCAGTAATAAGCATTATTTCTTTTAGTATTTCTTTTTCTTCTTCATTAAATTCTAACGTTCTAACTGGTTTTTCTTCTTCTAAATGTTTTTTTATTTTTTCTAGCATATCAATTTCTATTTGATATTTTTTATCTGCTTTTAGCATTTTTCTTGCTTTATCTAACCTTTTTTCTACTGTTTCTATATCTGCAAAAATTAATTCTAAGTTTATTGTTTCTATATCTCTTAACGGATTAATATTTCCATCTACATGAACAATGTTAGGATCTTCAAAGCATCTTACAACTTGTGCAATTGCATCTACTTCTCTAATATGAGATAAAAATTTATTTCCTAAGCCTTCACCTTTACTTGCACCTTTTACAAGTCCTGCAATATCTACAAATTCTACAATTGCATGTGTGGTTTTTTCAGCATTATACATTTTAGTTAAAACTTGTAATCTTTCGTCTGGAACGGGTACAACTCCTACATTTGGCTCAATTGTGCAAAATGGATAATTTGCACATTCTGCTCCTGCATTTGTTATACTATTAAACATTGTGCTTTTGCCTACGTTTGGTAAACCTACTATTCCTATTTTCATTTTCATACCTCTTTTCAAAGCTATTCACTATTAACTCTTCACTATTCACTGCGACTTCAAGTCGCACATTTGGAGCTTACGACGGGAATTGAACCCGTGACCTCTTCCTTACCAAGGAAGTGCTCTACCGACTGAGCTACGAAAGCATATAATTATGCTAAATTTTTTCATAAAGTTTAAGTCTTTTCAAAGAAGAGCGGGCGATTTCAAATCGCCCCTACATTTACTCTACTATTTTATATTTGTCTTCTATACCTTATTCTTCATTTATTATATTTTTATTTGCTTTTTTTCTTATTCTTTGTATTGCATTATCTATGGATTTAACAGGTGTATCTAATCTTTCTGCAATTTTTACATAACTATCTCCTGCTGCAAATCTACTTAATACTTGTTTTTCAAAATCACTTAAATGTTCATCTATTTTATTACCTATTAATTTATAATATTCTTTTTTAGTTATTGTATCTAAAGGATCTTCTACTGTGTTTGAATTTAAAAACTCCATAAGTGATACATCATCATCATTGTCGTATACTGTAGTATTTAATGATACTGATGAATTTAATGGTATATGTTTTTGTCTGTTTGAGGTTTTTATTGCTGTTATAAGTTGTCTTTCTATACATAAATTTGCAAAAGATTTAAAAGAATTTTGCTTGTCCATTTCAAAATTTTTAACAGCTTTATATAGGCCTATCATTCCTTCTTGAATAATGTCTTCTCTTTCAGCTCCTATAATAAAATATTTTCCTACTTTCATGTTTATAAGTTCTTTATACTTATCTAATAAAATTTCTAATGCTGTTTCGTTTCCCTCTCTTGCATACACTACCAATTCAGCATCTGTTTTATTTTTTAAGTCATTATTTAATGAATAAGCTAGTTCACCTTTTGCCATATTTTTTAAGCCTCCGCACTAATCCGATTTTGATTGTATTATATTAGCTAAATATATTAAAGTCAAGCATTTAAAGAGATTTTATTTTGTATTCTATATCTTCCATAAAAGGATGTAATTCCATAACAGTTTTAAGTGTTATTATTTGTGTTTTAGGATGTGGACCTTTTCCATCAAATTTTACAATTTCTCTAGAATAACAATTTTGTTTTAATTTACTTAGCAAATATCTGGTTCCCATATATGTATAATATATTTGGTAGCCATTGCTTAAATCTTTATATAATTGTTCGAATGAATAATCGTTGTGGTTCATTTAAATCTCCTTTATGAATTGTAATTTGTATGAGAATTATTTATAGCGTAATTTGTAGGGGCGATTTCTTCGATGGCTACACCTATACACTATTTACAATATATTCTGCAAAATTTAGTCGCTAGGACGGAGGCAAAAATTCCATTTCTAATGAAATGAAATTTTATGGCCTCACGTCCACACGCTCATTTTGTCATTTCTTTAAACTCTTGTTCTGTTATTATTTTTATTCCTAAACTTTCCGCTTTTGTTAGTTTACTTCCAGCCTCTTCTCCTTCTAAAACATAATCTGTTTTTTTAGATACAGAACTCGAAGTTTTTCCACCAAAGTTTTCTATTATTTTGCTTGCTTCATCACGAGTAAATTCTTGAAGTGAACCTGTTAATACAAATACTTTTCCTTCGAATCTATTATCTAAAACTTGCTCTTGATTTAATAGCATATTAACATTTGCTTCTTTTAATTTTTTTATTAAATCTTCTGTTTGTTCTTGCTTAAAGAATTCATAAATACTTTTTGCAGTTATTTCTCCAACATCTTCTGTTTCTATTAATTCTTCTAATGTTGCTTTTGAAAGTTCATCTATTGATTTAAACTTTTTGGCAAGTGTTTTTGCAGATTTTGTTCCTATATGTCTTATACCTAAAGCACATATTAATCTATCTAAATCGTTATTTTTACTTTGCTTTATTGCATCTACTAAATTTTTTGCAAACTTCTTTCCATCTTTTTTTAAAGTTTGTATATCTTCTTGTTTTAGGTAATAAATGTCCGCTATTGTTTTTATTAATTCGTTATTATATAACTGTTCTACTATTTTTTCCCCAAGTCCTTCTATATTCATTCCTTCCTTAGAAGCAAAGTGAATAATATTTCTTAAAGTTTGAGCTCTGCATTCTACGCCTATACATCTTATTGCTGCTTCTCCTTCTTCTCTTACAGCTTCTGCTCCGCATACAGGACATACTTTTGGCATTTGGAACTCTTTTTCTTCACCAGTTCTTTTTTCTTTTAATGCTTTTACAACTTCTGGTATAACATCTCCAGCTTTTTGTATTAATACATGGTCTCCTATTTTTAAATCTTTTTCTTTTATAAAATCTTCGTTATGAAGTGTTGTTTTAGAAATTTTAGAACCTGCAACAACAACTGGCTCTAAAATTGCCATTGGAGTAATTACACCTGTTCTTCCTACATTACATATTATATCTTTTAATATTGTTTCTTTTTGTTCTGGTGGATATTTATATGCAATTGCCCATTTTGGAGTTTTAAATGTTGTTCCAATTTCTTCTCTTAAATCTAAATCATCTATTTTTATAACAGCTCCATCTATCCCAAATGGAATTTCTTCTCTCTCATTTCCTATTTTCTCTATTGCTTGTACCGCTTCTTGTATATTTTCACACATAATCTTTATAGGATTTACATTAAACCCTATTTTTTCTAAATAAAGTAGTGATTCATAATGTGATTTAAATTTTATATTATCACTTTTTTGAACATTAAAAATGTATATGTCTAATGGTCTTGTTGCAGTAACTGTACTGTCTAATTGTCTAAGTGAACCTGCTGCTAAATTTCTTGCATTTGCAAATTTATTTTCTTCATCTTGTTTTTCGTTTAAATCATCAAAATCTTTTTTAGATATAAATACTTCTCCTCTTACAATTATATCTATATTCTCTTTTAATTTTTGTGGTATAGTTTTTATAGTTTTTAAATTATCTGTAATATCTTCTCCAACTTGTCCATTACCTCTAGTGGCTCCTCTTACAAACTCACCATTTTTATATTCTAATGCAACAGATAAACCATCTATTTTAGTTTCTACCACATATTTTATATTTTCATCAAATTTTTTCATTCTCTCATCAAAGCTATATAACTCTTCGAAGGAAAATACATCTTGCAAGCTTTGAAGTGGCACACTATGCACTACTTTATCAAAACCTTCTTTAACAGTACCTCCAACCTTTTGAGTTAAAGAATCTTTGCTAATAAATTCTGGATATTCTCTTTCTAGGTTTTTAAGTTCATTCATAAGCATATCATATTCAAAATCTGATATCTCTGGCGCATCATCATCATAGTATTTTTTTGCATAATATGCAGTTAATTTATTTAATTCATCAATACGTTTTTGGGCTTGGTTCTTGTCCATTAAAATTCTCCTTTGTTTAAAAATATAACCTAATTTAAACGGGTCGCTGTGGGCAGCGACCCCTACAATTGTTATATGCGATAATATTTTCTAGCTACCTATTTCTTTCTCTAATCTTTTAATAAATCTTTTCCGTTTTTTATATAACTCCAGCCTGAAAAGATTGTTGCTATTACCGAAATTGTCATAGTTACTGTTGCTAATATATTTATAACTAATGGCATTCCTTTTAAGTTTCCATTAATAAATGCTCCAAATACATTTGTGTTATTTATATTTATAAACATTAGTATTATTGCTATCATTTGAGTTACTGTTTTTATTTTACCCCAAATATTTGCTGCTATTACTTCTCCACCCTTTTCTACTGCAATTAATCTATATCCAGAAACTACAAACTCTCTAAATAGCACTATAATTGGTATCCAAGCAGGTAGGTTTCCAGCTTCTACTAATATAAGCATTGCTGCTAATACTAATATTTTATCTGCCAATGGATCTGCAAATTTACCAAATGTTGTTACTAAATTATTTTTTCTTGCTATTTTCCCATCTAAATGGTCTGTATATGATGCTATAATAAAAATTAAATTCATTATCCAATATGAAATTGGTATTTCTAAAAATGCACCTTGTATATTAAAAAAAGGAATTGCTACCATTATTGGTACTAATATTATTCTAAATATTGTTAATTTATTTGGTAAATTCATATACTACACCTCATTTTTTGTTTTCTATATTATATAAGATATGCGTTTATAAAACAATATATAATTTTAAAAATTGTAATTTGTAAATTTGAATTAATTGTAAAAATCCATAAAATCTAGTTAAAAACATAAATTTATTGCGCTCCTCGTCTCAATACGTGTTTAAAAAATTCTAAACGAAAATTGAACGAGCCTCTCGGTTCCCGCTTCCTCCTTCAATTTTCCTTAAGAATTTTGCATAAACCCTCCAATCGCATGCGGTGCTCATAAATTGATGTGTTTTAACTGATTTAAATATAAATAAATCTCTGGGAGCGGACTAAAAATCAATTTTTTTCGGGTCGGCATAGAAACCTACCACTACATTGTTTACAATAATTTTAAAAATTTCCATAAATGTAAGGGGCGGACTAAAATCGCTCGCCCCTACAATATTTATCTATAAAATTATACAAATCAATCCTCCACTGCCTTCGTTTATTATTCTTTCTAATGTATCTTGCAATTTTTCTTGTGCATCTTCTGGCATTCTGTATAATTTGTTTTGAAGTCCTTCGTTTACAAGTTCATGTAGATTTTTTCCAAATATGTTTGATTCCCAAATTTTTATTGGATCATTTTCAAATTCTGAAAGTAGATAATTTACAAGTTCTTCTGATTGTTTTTCACTTCCTACTATTGGAGATACTTCTGTTTCTATATCTGCTCTTATCATATGTATTGATGGTGCCTTTGCTTTTAATCTTACTCCAAATCTTGATCCTTGTTTTACCATTTCTGGTTCATCTAATATTAGTTCTTCCATAGTAGGTGTTACTATTCCATATCCTTTTTGTTTTACTTCTTCTAATGCCATAGCTACTTTATCATACTCTTTTTTGACTTTTGCAAAATTAGAAATAGTTGTAAATAGGTCTGCTTCGTTTTGTACTTCTACACCTGTTATTTCTGTTAACACTTGATAGAATAAATTATTTTGAAGTTGTATATCTAAAGTAACAGATCCGTTACCAAGATTTATTTCTTTTATTGTTGTTTGCTCAACAATCTCTGCAGTATTTATTCTTTGTATTCCATTATTTACATTTTTAACTGCATTTGTTTCTTTAAATGCTTCTTTTATATTTGTATATAATTCTTGTTTTAATGTATGGCTATCTGATAATCCATCTATCCAACCTGGAAAATTTAAATTAATTCTTTCTACTGGGAACTCATATAATATTTTACCAAAAATATCATTTACATCTTCCATATTTAGATTTGTACAATCTGTAGGAAGAACAGCAACACCATATTTTTCTTCTAGAGCTCTGCTAAGTTCTTTGCAGTAATCTGAATATGGGTTATTTGTATTTAATACTATTACAAACGGTTTATTTAATTCTTTTAGTTCTCTTACAACTCTTTCTTCTGCTTCTATATAGTCTTCTCTTGGAATTTCTGTAATACTTCCATCTGTTGTAACTAATATTCCTATTGTAGAATGTTCTGTTATAACCTTTTTAGTTCCTACTTCTGCTGCAATTTCAAATGGTATTTCTTCTTCTGACCATGGTGTTTTTACCATTCTCGGAACATCATTTTCCATATAGCCGTAATGCATTATTTACTAAATATCCAACGCAATCTACTAAACGTGTTTTTAGTTTTAAATTCTCTCCTACTGTAATTTCTACTGCTTCGTTTGGTACAAATTTTGGTTCTGTTGTCATTATTGTTCTACCTGCAGCACTTTGTGGAAGTTCATCTCTTGCTCTTTCTCTTTTATATGTATTTTTTATGTTTGGTAAAACTAATAAGTCCATAAAATTTTTAATAAATGTAGATTTTCCAGTTCTAACCGGTCCGAACAACCCCTACATATATATCACCATCTGTACGATTAGCAATATCCTCATATATTTCCATGTTCTCCATAATTTAATTCCCTCCTAAATAAAATGTTTGTACAATTAAACTTTAATAAATGTATATTAGGAAAGATTAATTATTATTACTAATTTTTAAATTTTTTATTATAAAAACCACCTTAATTATAAAGGTGGCGTTTGTACCCGAGTGCTTATTTAATTATTCTTCCTCATCATCTCCATATCCGTCATCTCCAGGTGGTATATTTGATTTTTTAGCATCACTGACTGTGCTATCCCAGTCATAGTCATCATCGATGCTAACACCGAATAAATCTTCCTCACTTAAGCCTTTAAATCCTTTTATTATTTTACTTCCGTTTTCCTTAATAAGATTAATAATGCTCATAATGTTCTCCATTTTATTTTTTTAATAAAGTAAAATTAGTTCATTTCTTTAACTCGGGTACGAAATGACTAATTATGTTAATATTATACAATTTGTAGCTCTACTTGTCAAATTAAAAATGCCAAAGAGAACGTATTTCAAAAATAATACATTCTATTTGGCAAAATGTCCAATTTAAGTCCGTCCGAAAAAGGAAAAAATTATTTTATTTCATATCCTTGATTCACTAAACATTGTTTTATTTCACTTTGATCTATAATTTCAATTTTTTCTCCATTTTCAAATGTTATTGTTTTTATAATTTCTGTATTATACCCTATATCTTTCAATACTTGTTTTTCTGGCATTACTAATATTAGCTTTTTCTTTTTTAATTCTAATCCAATTTCTCTTCTTTCATATTCATTTATTATTTCATATTTATTATATTCTGACTTAGCTTCTTGCTCAGTTTTAAATGTTATTTCTTTTATTGCACTTTGTATATTATAGTCTTTTATTTTTATTATATACTTTATTGTTTGTGTTTCTTCTATTGTTTTAGTAGCTGTTATTGTATTTTTTTCTTTAACATTAGTAGTTCTTGAATATATAATAAGTCCTAGTGTTGCTACTATACCTAATAAAATTATTAAAAGTATAAATATTATTATTTTTTTTACTAATGTTTTTTTATTTTTTTTCTCTTTTTTCATTAAACTCCCCTTTAACTAATACTTTGTTTTAATGATAGGCGGATGTAAAATCCGCCTATTAATATTTTAATCATTTACAATAAAATATACTGAATCTAAATAGAAATTTCTTGCTGCTACAGCACTTCTTCCTTCAAATCTTATTACAATATTATTTACTGTCGTTCCAGTTCCAGTTATTGTATAATTATTATTTTCATCATTACTTATATTATCTTTTGATAGTCTTTGTGTACCGTTTATACTAACTGTTAATCTTGTATTACTACTTGTACCTGCATAACATCCATCCAAGTACATTATCCAATTATTTGGAATTCCACTAACTGTTGATATTGTAATAGTTGCATTTTTCTTACCATACATATATGCATTATCATAGCTTCCATCATCACTATTTAACCTTCCTGTGTCTCTCCATTTATATAGTCCCCAATTTTGACTATGTGCATATCTTACATTAGAATTTTTTACAAAATATTTAGTTTTATCTAATGTTACGTTTGTTGTTCCGCCATTTGATGTAACACTTATTGAATCTGTTTTTGTATTATAATATGTTTTTGATACTGTATAAGATACATTACTATCTCCTGACCATACTTTAAATTGTACTGAACCAGTTCCTGTTTTTGAAGTTTCTGTAATATTTCCATTACTATCTGTAAAATTACCTCTCACTGTTATATTTGCTCCACTAGATGTAATAGTATGTGTAAGTATTTTTTTACTTAAATTTATTGTTACTATTTGCTCATTATTTGAGTCTATATTTTGCCCCACTATAAAACTACCTGTTTTTGTATTATAATGTTCTCTTGATACTGTATAATTTACTGTCGCACCTTTTCTTACTATAAATGCTTGATCACCATTTCCTGCTATTGTACCTACTGAAATATTAGTATTAATTATAGAGTCTCTTGGTTGTGTTTTTGTATCTCCAGATACATTTATTGTTACATTATATGAATTATCTGGAACATCTATTTTAACTACATTATAATAGCTTTCAGATAAAATATATAAACATCCTCCTGTACCAGTTTCATCATCTTGTATTTCCTCATAATAATTAGTTCCACCACTTCCTCTATCTTTTCCTATACCAACTGCTAATCTATTTTTACTAGTATCATTCATAATTGATTCTGCACCCAAAGATGATGCTTTATCTGTTGTACCATCATATCCATTAGATTTCAAATACTCTCTTAAAATTGTTAACGAATTAGTAGTTACTGTTCCTCCTTTTCCAGCGTAATTACTTCCTCCTGCTTTTCCTCCTGTAACTTTTAATATTTCTGTGTTACCTCGCTTTAAAATAGTATTTCCTCCATCATGACCTTTGTTAACTGCATTATCCCAATATACAGACCCTGGTCCTCCAACTTCACAATAATACTTGGTTCCGTCTGTAGCTTCTAGTTTTACTCTTCCTATAAATCCACCACTACTTCCTCCTCCATTTTTATCCCAATCTATATATGCTGCTGGATATGCAGGTCCAGATCCGCCTCCGCCAGAAGCTATAATATAATAATTGCCATTTGGAATTGTTAAATTTTGTTTAATCGTACTTCCATTATTGTCTTCGCTATTTATTCCTAAAATAAATTCTGGTCGTTTTCCTAAATATACATCATTTTCTTGTCCTACTACAACTGATATTGTCCTGTTTGTTTCTTCTACATAATTAGATTGACTAGCTTTTGCAGTATAGCTACCACCTTCTTTTAGCATTAATATATATCCATATGTGGTAATGTTTCTTTTATTACAATAATATTCATCATTTTCTAAATATTTACTTGCACTATTTATATATAATGTTGGTGGGTAAAGTGGTACTCCTACATTATCATAAATGTGGAAAGTTGTTCTTCCATAACCTTGTAGTTGCCACCATAGTATACCATACCCTTCATATCCTAAAGTGGTTTCAACTGGTGCAGTTGTGTTATATATATATGTATTTGTTGTTCCTGGCACTAGTTGTCCTCCACTACTAGATGCTTTAGTTGCCCAATTGTATAATTCTTTTTTTAGATCATTTCCATTTTTTCTAGTAAGCCCTTCTCTAATTTCATCTGACCATGAATCTTGAGCTCCCTTATCTGTATTATCTTTATATAAGTTATTTATAAAAGTTGGTTTTCCACCTCCTGGTGCCCAAAGAACACATCCTACAATCCCATTTGTTTTCTTTATAAGACTTGCATTTCCTGAAAGACTTCCTACATTGTAACATAATATAAAATTATTTTCAGTTTCACCTAGTTTTACAACATCTATATTAATGCTCTCGCTAATATATTTATTGGCAGGTATAATTTCTTGTTCACCCATATATAAGAAATATGCATCATCTACACAAGAACCAATAATTCCACCAATTCCACTATGCAAAACGACTTCATCTCTAACTCCCTCTATATTTCCTATATTATAACAAGCACTTATAGATACTGTATTTCCTGCTCCGCAAATTCCTCCTATTCTATTACGATCTGAACTAGAAATTTTACCTGAATTATAAGAATATTGAACTACACTACCATGATCTAATCCTGCTATTCCTCCACCATTATAATTGCATTCAACATTTCCTGTATTCTTTGATTTTGTAACTCTAGCACTATAAATTTTTCCTGCTATTCCTCCAGTACCTGTACAATACTCTGAAGAAGTTTCATATGCAAAAACATTATTTCTATTTTCTGTTCCCCT
The DNA here is from genome assembly GCA_017397545.1 of Clostridia bacterium. Taxonomy (GTDB): domain Bacteria; phylum Bacillota; class Clostridia; order TANB77; family CAG-508; genus CAG-452. Next base: position 19,144 of record JAFQIK010000017.1, on the reverse strand, counting down.
AATAGTTTGACTGTTCTCGCATAATTCTATGATTCCTCCATAGTTAAGTCCTACTATCCCTCCTACGTTACATTTTCCTGTTATTGGGTTCATATTTCTACACTTTATTATATCTTTATTATAGTTAAGTCCTACTATTCCTCCTACGTTTCCTTTTGCATCTCCTCTAAATATAATTTTCGAGATTTCTATTCCTCCAGTTCCTGTGACATTTCCTTTATTGGTACAATTAGATATTGTTCCTCCTTCATTACAACCAACTATTCCTCCTACATTTGCTCCTGCTCCATTTACATTACCACTTCTAGTTATGCCTGTAATATTCCCATTTTTATTATATCCAATTATACCTCCTACATTGTCATATCCTGAAACATAACAATTTATTGTCCAAGAAGAATCTGCCTGTTGTGAAGATTGCTTATATCCGACTCTTCCTCCTGTGCAATCAAAAGCTTTAGAATCCACAGAAGAATCAACCGATATTTTTCCACCTTTTATCTGTACATTATCATTAAGCGTTGTTCTTGTTATATTAGAATTTGTATATCCAACAATACCTCCTACACAATATTTATTTATTCCTCCAATAGTTATTTTAACAATTGTAACTTCATCGCTGCTCTTTTTCATTGTTACATTTCCTGTTCCAATATTAGTTGCGTTTACTGAACAGTTTTCTTTTATTTCCCCTGTTGTATATCCTGCTATTCCTCCTATAAATAAATGGTATAGCTTATCTTTAGAAAAATTTGCATTACCTATTGTATTAAAGCTTGTACTACAACTAGAAATTGTAGATGTTGTATATCCTGCTATTCCTCCTACACTTCCTGTTCCGCTTATTTTGCTTATATACCTTGCTTTACAATTGGTAATTGATTTAGATGTGTTTCCAACTATTCCTCCTGCATTGTCCCCACTAGTAATTTCACTTATATTACTTGTAATATCTTCTCTGTAATTTACATTACAATTAGATATTGTATTTTCAGCATATCCTGATATTCCTCCTACACTTTCTGTCCCACTTATTTTGCTTATATTGTTTACATTACAATTAGATATTGAATTAGTTGTAGAACCTGCTATTCCTCCTGTATCTCCATTTCCTTCTATTCTACTCATATTACTTACAGTACAATTATCAATTGTTCTTTTATTTTCTCCAACTATTCCTCCTGTATATTTGCCTCCAGTTATAGTTCCTCCATCTATATGTATATTGTTTATACCAATACTATCAGCATTAGCATCACAATATCCAGCAAGTCCTCCTAATTTTATATTATTATTCGAACCTTTATATTTAACAGTAATATTGTTAATACTTAAATTTTTTATCTCTGCAGATGCTCCTACCCATCCAAATAATCCTAAAGCATTATAATTATTATCAATATCTATTGTTAGTTCACTTATTTTATATCCTTGCCCATCAAAAATACCTTCAAAGCTATCATTCTTACCATCTTTATTACTATCTTTTTCTTTCCCTGCTATTGGAAATGTATTACCAACCTCTGTTATATCCGCAATTAATTTAAATGTTCTTCCTGATGTTTTAGCTCCTTTTGTTAAACCTTTTGTTCCATTTACTGCATCAGCAAATTCTCGTAATCCTTCTCCATCATTTATTGTATAATAATCTATTTTTCTTGCTGATGTTATGGTGTTATTGTCAACAGATAATACTTCTACTTTCCATTCATCTAAATACCATTCACAAGTATTATCTTCTATTTTACAATAAATTGTTTTTGGACTTAAATCCTCTTTATTCCATTCAAATATATCTTCTGAATAGAAAATTTTTTCTCCATTAGTAAATTTTAATCTTATCTTTCCAGAAATTCCTTGAACAGTTGTTCCTATTGTTAAAGTGTTATAGTTATCTATATTTGCAGTTACTTGAGTTATTTCTCCATTAACATTAGTATAATTTTGTTTATATTTTAATTTAATATTAATGTATGCATCATTTTCTAGAGATAATGTTCCTGTATGATTCCCATATACTTTAGGTTCATTTGCGCCTCCACCTTCAGCATTATTTAAATTAGTTATATTATATTTTATGTTTTCATTACCATATTCTATTACATTAACATCAGCCGTTGAAGTTGATTCTTGTGTAAGATATTCTACTACATTTTCTGCTGTAATTGTTTTTTTAGGGAAATTAATTTCTCCTAAATCAGTTTCTCCACCTGGAGCAATATTTTCATCTTCTATTATTGGTCTAATTTTATACAACCCTGTTGTTCCCCTTGGAATTGTAAATCTGCCACCATTTCCATTCATTATACTTCCATTTATTGTATATTTAGCATTATCAATGTTTTTTCCTGTGTTTTCATCTACTGTTTCCACATAAATATATGCCGCTGCTTGTACTTCTGCTGGTAAAGTTGACATTCTAGCTATATATCTTTCCCTTGTAAGTGTTGTATAATATGCTCCTCTTTTATCTTTAGAATCTATATCAGCTAAATCATATAGATTTTTCTGTACTAAACAATTATAACATGCTTCTTCTACATCTATATTTATATTAGTATTATCATCATGTTTATAATAATATAATGTTTTTGGCGAAATTGCTTTGGTATTTTCTATATATGATTTTTGTATATAATCTATACTTCTATATCCTGTTAAATTTGTTTCATCAAGTTCAGAACAATATGGCATATGGTAATACTTATCTCCACTTGCATTTAAATAAATCTCGTTTGGATCTACATATTCCTTGTTTACTGTACTTGTTACAACAGCATAATTATTATAAAATTTCATTCCAATTGGAATATTTTGCACAAAAGTTATTATTGATGCATTTTTTAATACTTGATCCCAATCCGTTTCTGTTAATTCTGGTAAATAAAATTCATCTGCACTTCTTCTACTATAGCTTGTTATTGCTTGATTTAAATTTGAATTTATAACACTTTGCATTACTTCTCTTTTATGATTTTCAAATGCGGAATTCTTATTAGCATTTGTTGCAGGATCTGGGTCATTACTACCGCTAATTTTAAGAAATTCTATATTGTTAGCCTTCGCTAATTCATCTACCCATTTAGTAAAAAGATATGATTCAACACAGTAATTTATAGCATTATAATCAGCTAAAATATCATTTGTCAATCCGTAAGTACTAGAATTTGTTGCAGGCATTAAGTTACCTGAGGAATCTTTATAAAACCAATTACCAGTAGTATCTTCTAAACTTTGATAGTATTCTACATATGTTTGCTGACCACCTTTATATCTTGGTACTGTACACTTTTTATATAATTCGGTTGGTAACTCACTCATATATATCCTTTTAGAATCACTATCTAATTGAAAAAACTCTCTTTTTACTTCATCATAATATACCTTTGTATTCCCTTCAGCTTCATAAACGTAATTAAAACTTCCAACATAATAATTAACTTCATCATCTGTATATGATATTTTTTCTTCTAATTTTTCTGGCTTAATATTTTCTCCATCAAATTTTATATTTCTAATACCATTATTGCTATCAAATTTTATATTTATTTTAGATATATCTGTTAAATATCCTGATTTAGAAATATAGTTATCTGTTCCATCAGTATCTTTCATTTTACCATACAATGTTATATAATTATCCAAAGTATAATTAATTACTATATCATTAGTAAGTTGCTCAGAATATGCTGTAAATGGTTTTAATATATGCTTATACTCTGTAGCTGCATTTTCTGGGTTCAATGTGAATTGTTTTTTTTCTCCACTTTTTGTTTCATAAACTCCATCAATTGGTTTTCCCTCTGCTACTACATATAGTATTTTTCCATCATCAGAATTATCGTTTGGATAACTATATCCAGATATAGCATTTCTTGAACCTCCTGCATCATTTGTATACTTAGTATTACAAAGTTTTTTACTCATATATACTGCTAATCCATTATCATCTTTAACTACTATTCTATTTTCTGAAGGCGCATAAATATAATAACCATCATAAAGAGTAACTGCTATTGCTGGTATACGTGATAACATATAATCTTTACTTGTTCCAGCAACCCCTGTATTGTTTGCAAATGATGTTATAAATGTGTTAATTGATGCCATTATATCTCTACGTTTTGAATCTGCAGTTTCTGAATAATTAGCATTCCATTCAACTGTATTAATTTCAAAAGCATCTATTGCTTCTTTAGTTGAATCTAATAATTTTGTGTTATATGCTGTTTGCATATTTATTGTATCTATTTGCAATGATATATAATATGAAACTATTAGTAGTATTGGTAGTACTATTATTATAAATATTACTGATAGATTTTGTAACTTCATTTTTTCACCTCGCTATAATGTATGGGGACAAAGTTTTCCCCTTAGCATTCCTTTGTAGGAGGAGCTATGTCCCCCGTTATTTTCTAATGATGTCAGTATTCAAATTCAATTTACGATTCTGTCGCAGTCCCTAGAATCGTTTTGCCATTTTTTAGCAATAAAGTGAGACGTGGCATGGAGTACATTCAATTTAAACATATTCCATATCACCTCTCACTTCTTAATCTGTAGTATTTAATAAATTTAATTTGATGCTCCAGTATTTACAACCATACTTGAAGCACTAGCTGCAACTTGTGTTATATTCTCTCCTGTTACTTTATAAAATGTTGTTCTAAGCATTTGTGCCATTGTTTTATTTGTATTTTTTACTGTTACAATTATATTATCACCTTTTTTTAGCGCATATGCTCTATTAGCATTATTATACATTGAACCAATTATTTCTGATGTGAATGTTGAATAACGCACATTTTCTCCAATTAAACTTCCTGAGGTTACAACTGATTTTTTACCTAAATTCTCATCTAAATGTTGTACTTCTATTTCTATATCATATGTATTACCTGTAGCTCCTATTTCTGCTGCAAAAGCTTCGTAATCTGATGCTTTTATTTGACCAGATATTGATACTTTATCTACAAATTCAGATGTAGCTGCTTGAACTACTGATTGAGATATATCGTCACTTCTTTCTGATAGTGATAATAATGGAAATATAAACATTAATATTACAGCTACAAATATCGCTATTACCATCATTAATGAATCACTCATCTTATAACCTCCTTTTACTTTTATTGTTATTTTTTAGTTTTAAGGGAGGACGTTTTTAGTCCGCCCTTTATAACTCATATTTAATTTTATAATTTTGTGTATATTACATACACTTTTTTGCCTCCTGCTGATAATGTAATTTCTGAACCATCATCACCTGTTAAATATATTCCACTTGTTGGTACTTCTATAAATTCTTCTAAGAAGTCTGCATCTTCATTTATATTTCCTAAACCATTTGGATTAGTTATAAATTCTGCTAAATTAGCTTCTATTTCTTTTTCTGTATTTATATTTGTTTTATCTGGTAAAAATATATTTGTTTCATTTCCTTTATCGAAAACATATTCTGTTCCTTTAACAATTACAGTAACAGATATAGATTCCTTATAGTATCTATATAATGTTGAAATAACATGTGCTTTTTTAACTGTTCGATTTTCCTCTCTAGAATTTACGTGTTGTTGATAGTTGGTATCATCAGCATAATACAGAACAGTGTCTGCTGTTGTTTTTATTTTGGAAATCATAGTAAATACTATTGTGATTGCAATTGCAAAAATTAATAATGCAAATGCAATTTTTAATGCGTCTGCTGCATTTTCCATAGGCTATTAATTATGTACCTCAATTGTACATTCTGTTATAAAACCAGTTGCATCGTCAAATTCAAAATCTATATCATAAGTTGAATTACGATCTAACGAACCAATAGTAGTTCCACATTCTACTGGATGATCTGTTCCTTTAGTTGAATTACAAGCAACTATACATTGTTTTGCAGTATTATAATCTACATCTTGTCCAGCATATCCTGTAAATCTAGAATTATGTATTTCTACTGCTTGACTCTCAGCTACACTTGCTCCTTGTTGTACTGGATCGTTAATAGCATTCATTATGATTATTCCAACACTTATTAATAAAATTGAAATTAATATAGCACCTGCTATAATTAGTGCTTTTGATGCATTCTCCATAAAATTTTCCTCCTTTGAATTTTAATTTATTTTATCTTTAGAATATTTAGTTTTATTCTAAAACTTTAAAAACTTAATTTGGCGGGCAGACAGGGTCGTCTGCCCCTACATTTGTTTTTGGTTGGGCGGAGCAAGCCCCGCCCTTACAGTGCTATTGTAATTCTTCAAAAAGTAATTTTGATATTTTACCTGTTTTTTTATGATATTCTATGCTTGTACATTTAAATTTTATTAAATTAAAATTTTGTACAAAGTTTTTTATTTTGTTATTGTATATTTCTTCCATTGGATAAGTTTTATCTATTGTTGTCATTTTTAAATCTATTTTTATACTATTTTCTTTATTATCTATGTAATATTCTTTTTGGTCTTTTTGTACATCATTTTTTTCGTTGCTATCTACTACTTTACTAATTAATGTAGCAACATCTGTTCCTAATATTTCTTTATTTAAATACTTTTCATATTCTAAATTTTGCTTTTGTATTTGTCTTCTTTCCGATTGCAAATTTATAATATTTACTGATACTAAGCATATTATAATAAAGATTATTGCTAATATTATTAAAATCGATGTATTCTTCATTTTTTTTAAGCATTCTCCTTTCTTTATTATAATATTTTTTATTACAATTTGCAACATTTTTTTCGTTTTTTATTCGAAAGTTATTGATGAAACTTTACCATTGGTATATCTTATATTTTCTTCTCTACATACAAAATATTTAACACTTCCATCTTGATTTGTAGAATTTTGTTTTATAAATTCAACTCCATCTGCAATAACTGGAAAAAAATTGATATCTGGGTCATTTTCATTATTATAATTTCTTACAAAATTGCTAATCGATACTACTTCTTGTGCAGTTATATCTTCTCTTTCAGCATATACTATAAATTTAGAATTAAATCTTGTTAATTCTGCGATTTCTTGTGTTTGTTCATAGCTTTCTCCTACTTTACTAGAATTTGAAGCTAAATATACTCCAATGCTTAATACAATTAATGCAATTAATATAGTTCCTGCAATAAGTAATGCTTGAGATGCATTTTCCATAAATTTTTCTCCTTTATCACATTATTAATTCTATACTGAATACTTTATATTTTTAATATTCAGTATAACTTTTGTATTGCTCAAATTTCATATAATCAATTCTACCATCATCGTTTCTATCTTCACATTGTGTACATTCAAATATTGCTCTTTTAAAATTTGTTAATGCACTATAATTTATTTGTTTTTTTATATATCTACTATTTTCTTCTAATACAATAATTTCATCATTTACACTTTGGTCTTGAAAAAAATCTACTATTTTCTGACTAGTATTAAAATTCACTTCTATATCTCTTTCTCCACCTCTTGATTCACTAAGGCTCCAATCATTTATATTTACAGGATCTTCTTCATAAACTTCTCCATTTGAATACTCTGTTACTATCTGTTTTGTTGCTATAAAATCTTCTAACAAATCTATTTCTACATTTATTGCTTTGTTTGCTTCTGTTGGAGTAAGTGTAGCATTATAATTTATTGCCTTATTTACTACAGTCATAACATCTACTCCATACATTCTTCTTTTGTTATATGCTTCATATTCCATGTTGAATGCAACTAATTGTTCTGCTTCTTTTTTTTCATCTTGAGCCTGAGCCATTCTAGAAGTAACACCTGTCATATATACTAATAATGATAATGTCATTATTGCAAGTAGTATTCCTCCTGCTATTACCAACGCTTTTGCTGCATTCTCCATAGATTTTTCTCCTTTGCTTTTATAATTATGCCATTGTTGACATTGTTGACATAGAACTCATCATACTAAATAATCCTATTGCAACAAGTGGTATTATTAAGTATCCTACGAAAAGACATATTAATGGTGCAAATCCTATTGCTTTACCTATCATACCTTTTCTTTTTATTAATCTTTCGTTTGATTCTTTTCTTTTTGCTTGATAGTATTCTCTTTCATTATCTAATTCGTCAAAAGCTTCTCTAATTGGTATTTTTTCCACTGCTGATTGAAGCCCTTCTACTATACGAATCATTTGTTCAAAATTTATTTCACTTTTTAATTCTTCTAATGCTTCCCATGCTCCTGATTCATAGTTATTTACGCATTTTGAAATTGGTTCTCTAAATATGTTAGAATATCTTTCTAACCATTCTAATATCATCTCAACATTTACTCTTTCAATTTTCATTAGCATTAATATAATTGTTTGGAACTGCATTACTTCGTTTTCTATTTCTAATTTTCTAAGTATCTTTTGAAACATAAGCATCCATTTTGGTGCAAAATATCCTGCCAATGCAAATACAAAAGCAAGCAATAATTCAAACCATTTTAAGTACTCTTTGTTTACTACTTTTAGTTTTTCTTCTATCCTTTGTGCCCCTTGGCTTAATTCCTCTTCTGTTGCGTCTTTATAATATTGTGAATGTTTTAGTTCCATTTTTATTTGCTCTAGGGATAATTTTTGTCCTTTAAGCTTATCTAAAAAATAATTGTCTTGCGCAGTAAGGTTCATTGCTTCTTCATAATCTTTTTCATTTAGTTCGCCTAACAAATCAAATTGCGTTGTTGGGTTTTCGTATATGTATGTTATTGCTACATTATGTATTTGTGTAAATAATACTAATGATGCAATAAATACAAGAATACAACATACTATTCTATTTATATAAAGTGTTTCCATTTTTTGTTTTGATGCTGCATCCTTTAATAGTTCTGTATCTTTTCTATATTCTTTTGTTTTTTGTTTAGGTATAAATAGATCTACAATTTTTTTAATAATTGGATTTTTATATGCTTTCATTTGCCAAACTTTGTTTGGATCTACATATTCTCCTTTTATTGAACCATTATCTTTTAATTTTCTTGTTAAAATGTAACATACAAATGTTAATATTATTATTAATATTTGGGCAATAAATCCAAGTTTTCCATCATAAAATTCTGATGTAAAAGAGAAATTAGATACAGCCCAATTTCTAAGTGGTTGTAATGCTAGTACTGGTACAATTGCAATTACTGATAAACTTTGAAATACGTAGTCTAACTTTTCTCTTTTCAATATTTCTAATTGCATTTCTTCTGTAATATTATTTAAGTTTTTTAGATATAATGATGCTCCATTTTCGTCTGTTCTATCTCCAAATTCTCTTGTTAAATATGATATACCTGCAAATTCTTTTAGAAAGCTATTTGGAGCTACATCATAGTATTTTTCTAATTCGGTTTCTGGATCATCTGATATTAATATTTCGTATATTTTTTCTCCTTGTCTTGATACTTCTAATTGATCTCTTTGTGAAACTTCGTATATTGCTTCTTCTACCATGTTGTATTCATGGTATGCATGTCTTATTTCTGCAAAAAATTCTATTTGTTGTTTTAATAGTTTTGTATCTAATTTATCCACCATTCCACTCATTAATGTTTCTATTAAGAATACTTCAAAAAGTAATAATATATATAATAATAATGAATTTTGGTGTGCAAGAAGTATTATTGCTATTGTAAGTGGCAAAATTATTGCAATAGCTTTTGTTATTATTTTTGCTGTTTGTTTTCTTGTTAAATATTCGTCATCTATATTAATTATTTCTATTTTTCTTCTTATTTTATTTACATACCTTTTTAAAAAAGGCACTCTTATTAAATATATATATATTTTTTGGTAAATAACATCTGAGGTGTATTTATTTTCTTTTGTTCCTTCTTTTAATTGTTTTATATGTTTTATGTCTGATTTATTTAATATTTTTCTCATTATTAAGTAGGCTATTACTGTAAATATAAATAATCCACCACTTATTCCCATTATTATTAATAGTGTTTGATTTGACATAGTAAAAAATCACCTCCGGTTATTTTAGTGAAGAGCTAAGAATTGCGGGCGACTACTCGTCGCCCCTACATTTAACTCTTTTTTGGTCTTCCACGTCTTTTGGTTGGTACATTATTTGTAGATTCTGTTTTAGATGGTTCGCTATAGTCAGCAACCCCTACAGATACTGGAACTGTTTCTATTACATTTTTATTTTCTGATTTTCCCCAATTTCTTTCAATAAATCTATCAAATTCTTCTATATCTGATTCGTCCATGTTTCTACGCATTTCTTTTAAGTTATAGTCTGATATTTTGTTTGTTATTACATATTCATCGTTTCTATATTCTAATATATTTACATATTTGTATAACTCCCTATTTGTAACTTTAGTAAAGTAATGTGTTGCATTGTCTATAAATTTATCCATTTTTCCTTCTAATGTTTTTTCTTTTCTGTGGTCATATGTATATTCGTTTTTATCTTCTACTGGTACACATTCTGTTACTCTTTCTATATAACGTCTTCCTCTAAAGTCTTTTACTAAGTGTATATCAAAGTTTAATACTTGAACAACTTGTTCTTCTGCTGTTTTTTCGTCTTTAAATACACCAGCTCTAAGCATTGAGTTACGAAGTGCTGTTACTAAGTCTGGGAATGTTTTAGCGTGGTGAGTAAATAATGTAAATTTAGATGCAACCTGTGCTGATTGTATCATCCAAGATGCTACGGGGTCAGTTGCAACCTCACCGATAATATTAACACTACCGTCAGTTTTCTTTTGAACGTCCAAACAGTCTTGTCCTGAAATTGTTTCTGTTTCTCTCATTGATAAAATATTTCTTGTTGGATATATTTTTCTTAAGTGAAGCTCAAATGCAGTTTCTGTAATACGAAGGTTCATTGTTTCGTATATACTTTCTATCATCGCCATAAGCATTGTTGTTTTTCCGGCATCCTTGTTCACCTGTAAGTGATATAATTCTTGCACCTTTTACTAAAAATCTTAATAAATCTATTGCGTTTTCTTTTCCCGGTACTGTTATTATTTGTTCTAATGTTGCTCTTTTTACGTCGAACTTTCTTACGAAAAATGCCCATGTTTCTGACATAGATGGACGAACAACAACAACACGAGACCCATCTTTCATTTCGTTTATTTTAAATCCGTTTGTATCTGATAATTGTCCTGGATTATTATATTTATATATGTTTTGACATACTCTTTTAAGTTCACTTTCTTTTCCAAATGAAAGGAATGCTAAACGAATTGATTTACCTTGGAACATTATCCAAATACTATCACATGCTCTTGGTACTTTGTGTTCTGTAATTTGTTCTAAGTAGTCTCCATCTGTTTGTGCAACTTGGCTTAAAAAACTTTCTGGAAGTCCTGATACTCCGCCCAGATACACCATCTATATTCATATCTCTAATTTCGTCTATACTGCTGTAACCTTTATAGTGTTGGTATATTCTTTGTACTACTACATTTAATTTATCTTGAAATGTTAGTACTAATGCTTCTTTATCAAAAATATCATCTATTTCTTCTTTAGTTATTACATAACAAGGTTTTGCTTCTCCTGCTATATATTTTAATGTTGCTAGATTATATTTTTTTATAATTTGTGCTAATGCTTCGTATCCAAAGTCTTTTTTATATGCATATAGCAAAATATCGAATTTATCTTGTGAGCTTAATAAAGATGGTATATCAAATGGTATAGCTTTTGATATATTTACTTCTGTTACTCCATATTCTTTAAATAACAAATCATATATTAATTCTTTAACATATTTTTTGTCATTTACATCTCCATATGTACAGCCTTTTAATGCTCTTTTTAATTCGTATTTTTTTGCTTTTCTTCTTTTTAATTCTTCTTCTGAAAGACCTATATCATAAAGATTTATTTTTGTAATTTCGTCTAGTCTTCTTTTTACGAATTCTTTCATTTTTTCTATTGTGTATGTTTTATCATCTATGTCTATTCCTTCTTCTACTTCTGCATTTTTGTTTTTTTCTATTACATATTTAATTAACACACCAACTATTATCAACACTACAAATGTTAATAAAATATTTGTAATATTCATACGTTTCCGAACTCCTCTCTTACATTCTCATTTGTAATTCTTGCAAACGTGAAATTATTTTTTCTGCTGTTTGTCTTACATCAGCTATAAACATTGCATTTCTGTCTTTAGAATTTATTTTTCTAAATTTTATAAAAAAGTCTGCTACAGTTGCTTCATTGCATGCTTCAAAAAATAAAGTATTATATGGTATTGTACATATTCCTCTTTTTTCTTTAATATATCTTGATACGTTTTTGGCATTATATTTTGAATGTTTATCGTATCTTCCTATAAGCGGTAAAATAGGCTTACTTCTTAAAACAAGATTTTCTTCTTTTAATTGTAAGTACTCATTTATTTTTCTTAGTTTCTGCGGCAAACATACTACAACAAGGTTTGAAATCTCTAATAACGAATCTGTAAGTTTGTTATCTAATGAACTATCTATATCTATAAATACTAAATCATAATATTTATTCGCCATTTTTACAATGTCAGTAAAAATGGTTTTATGTCTTTCATATTCTTCTGGCTCTACATTAGTATCCATTAATAGTTCTAATCTATCTTTAAAAACTATTTTTGTATAGTTGGTTACTATTTCTGGTGAAGTTTTATTACTTAATATTGCTTTAGATAATCCACTTATTCCATGACCTATATCTGTTTTTGCATTATTACTGTTTATCATCTTTATTGTTTTGTCTTCTTTCCAAAAACAATCCTGATAAAAATTATCATTATATTTAGTATCCAAAACTAATATTTTATAATTGTGATTAACTCCTAAAAGTGTAGATAATGCTACTATTGCAGAGCTTTTCCCTGTTTCCTCTCTTCCGTTACTCCAAAATGATACAATTGCCATTTGCTTTCTCCTTAAATATTTTTAAATGCTCTTTTTATTTCTCCATTTTTTACTTCTGGTACTATTTGTTGTGTAAGTATAAATAGAGCATCTCTATATTCTTCGCTTAAGTTTTTTAATTTAATTTTTGTTACTCTTTGGTTTTCTATTATTGCGCTTAAATCTCCTTGGTCGTATGGAAAATATATTTTTTCCTCATTCCATTGTATTGGATATGTTAAAGATAATAAATTTAAATATTCGTCATTTTCTTCTATTATTTCTCTTTCAAATAATATTTTTGTCATTCTTAATTTTTGTCTCATTGTCCCTATTACTTCAATTCCTTTTTTTAATGAAAAACTGTCAAATGCTGTAACAAAATATAATCTTTCAGAATTTGCAATTTCAAATGCATCAAATTTTTCGTATGAATCCACATCAATTAATACAATATCATAATCGTTTTCTATATCTCCCATATATTGATTTAATGATTCTATATCTTCAAATCCTACAGCTACATCTATTCCTTCGTATTCTGTAACATAGAATTTTGTTGGAGCAATACAAGGTATTATATATCTTGCTTTTTGTAAAACAGTTGTATCTATCATTAATACTCTTTTTCCTACTTCTGTTAATATTCTTGCAGTATATATAATTAAATCTGTTTTTTCAAACGCTCCTATAAAACCTATTTTTTTCAATTTTATTGCCTCCTGTTTTCTTTTGGTTGTAAATATTTTATCTTTCAGGCGGAAATAAATTCCGCCCCTACAGTTTTTTTAATGTTTTTATTTATTAATAACTTGTTAGCCCTGATAAATATGCTTCTCTTGCTGCTTTTGCATTTTCAATTTCTACTTGTAGTTTTTCTTCTATATTCTCTAATTTTTCATCACTATATCTATTTACATCACTGGCTACATTATCTCTTACATTTTGATTAAACCTTTGCAATAACGCATTTTTTGCAACTTCTTGAATATTGTTTCCACTTGCTTTTATAAGGTCTTGGACTGCTTGTGTCGGTGTATATGTTACTAATGTTCCAACCTCGCCTGTAGCAGCTGAAACTTGTGTTCCAGGAGAAACATACTCTATTGCATATAATTTAGAAGCTGTCATTACATATGCTTCTACAATAGCACTTTCCATCATTAATATTTCGTCTTCTGTAAGTTCCAGTCCTATTGTATTTCCAATTATTGATTTTACTTCTTTTTCAGAAACAACTATTAAATCTAATCCATTTGGAAGTGCCAATCTTATATCTATATATGAACCTACATCTACAGTTGTAGATAAGCTTAACATATTATATTCTACATATCTTAAATCTGATGTTATATCTTCTCCTGTATATAATAATGATTCAGTTAAAATAGTACCTGCATTTAAGTTTACTCTTGCTTTTTTACCTACCCCAGTAAAAGCTTGCTTTTTCCACTCTGTTTTTCCTTTTTCATTTTTTGTTTCTTTTCTTGATGCATAGGCTCCTGCTGGAACAGCTTTTGTTGTAACTAATACTTCTTCTACATTGTTTGCTGTTATTGTAGCACCTGACATCACATTAGTTTTTAATTTATATACATATGTAAGCACTCCTTCTTCTTCCTCTTTTTTCTGATTTTGTTTTGCTGTTAATATATAAAACAAACCTCCTATAAGTGCACATATTACAAGTGTAATTACCATACCTAATAAAAATGAATTTCTTGCTTTTTTTTGCATTGGATTTGACGCCATAATTTATTCCTCCTAATACCTAGTATTTTATTTTATTTTATAACAAAATCACCTTAAAAACAACATTTAAGGTGATTGTAATTTAAAATTAATATTTTTGTAACGCAATTGTAATATTTCTATTTTATATGTTTGTTTACACCTTCAGCGACTCCATCTTCGTTATTACTTGAGACTATTTCATCTGCTATTTTTTGTATTTTTGGCGAACTATTTCCTGTTGCAATTCCTATTCCTGCATTACTTATCATATCTTCATCATTAATATTATCTCCTATTGCAATTACTTCTTCTTTTTGTATTCCTAGTTTTTTAATTAATTCTTGAAGAGCTGTCCATTTATTTACATTTTGATTTGTTATTTCTGTATAGAAATATGACACTTCATGTTCCTGGCTTCCATAGTTTATAATTTTTTTAGACATATGAGAAACTTCTAAAACATCTATGTTTTTTATACTTTTAAGTTTATTTATAACACTTCTAAAAACAATTTCACTACTATCACATATTGTAAATTTTAAAAAATCATCGTTTTTATATTCTTGTACATATTTATGCATATCACTTATTATATTAATTTTAATTTTTTTATCTTCAGATTTATTTTTATTTTCACTATTGTAATAAAGTATATTATAATTTAATGATTTTGTAAGTATAACATTATTTGTATATAAACTATAAAACATATTATTTTTTTCGCATATATCTATAATTTCTAATGTTTTTTCTTTACTGATATAATTATTGTATATTATTTCATCATTTTTCACATCATATATTGATGCTCCATTTGCAGATATTATATAATTATTTGCATTTATTTCGTTTGCAATTGGTAAAATAGCTTTTGGCATTCTTCCAGATGTTAACACAACTTCAATATTTTTTTTAATAGCCATATTTATTGCTTGTTTATTTACTTCGCTTACTTCTCCGTATGAATTTAAAAGTGTTCCATCTAGATCAATTGCTATTAATTTATACATTTTGTTCTCCTTCATTTTTCTATTAATTATATACCTTCTGTTATTTTTTTCAAGAGTTTTAATTAGATAAATTGTAATTTGTGTGAATAATTTATTTTAAAATCTGTAGGGGCGGAACCCCGTGTCCGCCCGAAAAAAATCGCATAAAATTGCGGGCAGACAGAGGCGTCTGCCCCTACAACGTTTGCAATTAATTCAATCACAAAAATTACAATTTTATTAAAACATTTTTTAAATTTTTAACAAAAATTTCTAGTTTAAAAAAAAATTATATGAGCATCATAACTATTGAAAGCAAACATGCTTTTTTTAAATGATTTAATTCATATCCTAGGAGGTGAAAACAAATGGCAAATTCAAATTCAAACAGAACATTAGTTCCTGAAGCTAAAGAAGCTTTAAATAAATTCAAATATGAAGTAGCTTCTGAAGTTGGAGTTAATTTAAAAAATGGTTATAATGGTGATTTATCATCTAGAGATGCTGGTAGAATAGGTGGTAACATGGTTAAAAAAATGATTCAACAAGCTGAAAACAACATGAAATAGGTTTATTTAACAAAAAATCAATCGCTTAATATTTGCGATTGATTTTTTATTGTATTTAATTATGCTTCTGGTTCTAATAATCCAAAATTTTTGTTATCTTTTAATTTAAATAATACATTTACTTTATTTGTTTCTTGATTTATAAATGTTATAAATCTATCTTGTGGTTTTTCTTGTAATTTTAATTTTGCATCTTCTGGTGTCATTGGTTTTATATCATAATAAATTGTTTTTATTATTTCGTCTTCTATTACAGATTCTTCTGATCCATTTACTTCTAATAATTTTATAGATTCTTCTTTGTTTGCTTTGTCTTTTCTTGTTTTTACTTTTCTGATTTGTCCTTCTAAAATATCTATATCTTTATCTATTGATGCATACATATCTTTATGTGATGTTACTGCTCTATATGTATCTTGTTTTACTTTTACACTCATTTCTGCAATTTGTTCTTCTCTTTCTGTTCTTATTGTAACTGCAACTTCAACATCTCCATCAAAATATCTTTCTATTCTATCCATTTTTTTCTCTACATAGTCTTTTATAGCTTCTGTTGCTACAACCTCTTTTCCTGTTATTTTTATATTTACCATATTAATCTCTTCCTTTCTTTTTGTTTTTTTCATTATAGCTTAACATTTTTAATTTTGCAAGGGGAAATTTATTTATAGATAATTATTTTTGTAAATTATAATTTGTATTCTCTTTCTAATTTATCTTCTAAATATATTTTGGATATTATTTCTAATTCCTTTACCGAATCTTTAGGTACTTCAAATGAAAATATTTTTTTTGAATCTGCAAGTATTATATATTTTATTGCATCTTTTGTTGTAACGTTAATTTCTATTGCGCCTTTGTCTTGCACTCCACATGTTTTACATTTTAATCCGCTATCTTTAAAACTAAAATATTTTAACTCATCTTTGCTTTTGCAATTTCTACATTCATCTATTATTGGTCTAAATCCTATTATTGATAAAAGTCTTAATGTAAAGATCGAATTTATTAAACTTAAATCTTTATCTGTTTCGGATATCATATATAAGGTGTTTAAATATAATTGCAAAACTTTATATGTATTTTGATTTTCTGTTGTTATATCATTTATTATCTTGGTAATATGTGCAGCATATTTTAATTTATCTAAATCTGTTCTTATATCATAGAAAACTTCTATTGTTTCGCAGGAATTTATGCTATATGAATTTCCACTTTTATAAAGCATATATTCTCCAAAACACAAAAATTGAGTAGCAGCCATAAGAAGACTTTTAGGTCTTCTTGATCCTTTAGCTGCTGCCTCAATTTTTCCGCAAATTTGGTGTTAATATTGTAACTATTTTATCAAAATCTGATACTATTTTCTCCGCTATTATTATTCCCTTTACTTTTAGTAATTTCATAGTTTTCCGCCTTTATATTTTCTTCAATATCTGTTACTTGTTTTAGTTCTAAAAATGTGTTTATATTTCCTGTATTCTTAAAGGTATTCCATGCCAGCTCTTTTATCATACGTCTCATCTCCTTAACATATGTGCACATAAATTGTTTTTATTTATTTACACCTTTAATTTTATCTTTTGTAATTTTGTAATTTTTATTCATTTTTATTCTGTTTTAAATCTTTTTAATATGCTGTTGTTCTCTTGCCAGTTTTCTTTTACTTTTACCCATATTTTTAAATTAGCTTTCGTCTCAAACATTCTTTCTATGTCTTGTCTTGCATATGTTCCAATTCTTTTTAGCATACTTCCACTTTTCCCTATTACAATACCTTTATGAGAATTCCTTAGCACATATATTACTGCTTCTATATCATAAATTTCTTCTCCTTTTGTAGTTTCTCTTAGATTCATTTTTTCTACTTCTACCAATATACCATGAGGAACTTCTTCATCTAACAGTTTTAAAGCTTTTTCTCTTATTGTTTCTTCTACTAGTTGTCTTGCGGTTTGATCTGTATATTCCTCTATATCATAATATGCTGGACCATATGGAAGGTGTTTTTCTATTTCTTCTAATATTTGTTCTACATTATCTCCTTTTGATGCTGATATTGGAATTGTTGCTTCAAATTTATATTCTTCATTATACAATTTTATTAAATTTAATAGTTTTTCTTTTTCTATTAAATCTATTTTATTTATTATTAATATTGTTTTCTTATTTTTTTCTTTTATTTTTTCTAATATTAATTTATCACCTTTTCCTATTGTGTTTGATGTTGCTTCAACAATAAAAAGTGTTATATCAGAATCTGGAATAGTTCCCCATGCAGTTTCGTTCATAATTTCTCCAAGTTTTGTTTTTGGTTTATGTATTCCTGGAGTATCTATAAAAATTATTTGCGAATTTTCTTTGTTTACAATTGCTCTAATTGCAGTTCTTGTTGTTTGGCATTTATCAACTGTTGCAGCAACTTTTTCTCCTACTAAGTTATTAATTAGTGTTGATTTTCCAACATTTGTTCTTCCTATTATTGATACAAATCCTGATTTGAAATTTTCCATTTTTACCTCGCTTTATTATTATATCCAAAAATATTTAATTTTTTTGTAAAACTCTGTAAATATTTTATTATTTTTTATTTACCATTTTTACTTGACAAAGTAATTTTATCATATTTTTTTTGATAAAAAAAGTAAATTTGTAAAAATAGTATGTATCCTGAGATAAATTGTAATTTGTATGGAAGTGTGAAGTGCGAGGTGGGAAGTGTGATATTAAAGTAAAGCCTACGAAGTTTTCCCTAAAAGCACACCTCACACATCCCACATCACACCGCCAAATTACAATTTTTCGTTCCAATCAAAATTATGCCAAAAAAATTAGGGTTGCCCCTAATTTTTTATTGTGCATTTACGTTTGTGCTATTTACTTCTTCTTGTAATGGTTCTATTGTTATGTCTGAATCTATTGGCATTATCTGTATAAATGTATTCCCATCATTTACTACTATCTCTTCTCCATTTGCATATTTATATACT
>JAFQIK010000016.1 GCA_017397545.1 Clostridia bacterium | reverse complement strand
GGATTTAAAACAAAAAAATTAAATCTTGAGCCTGCCTCCGCGGCGAGCGGATTAATATTCAGGCACAAGATTATACATAGGTGAAATATTTGCTAGTAAAATAAAGCTATTTTTTAGTGAAATATTCAAAAATTATTGACACTTTGTTAATTGTTTAGTGTAATAAAACCTTTTTTAAACTCTTTTTAAATTATTCTAATATTATATTCTCTTCTCCTAACATTTCGTTAAGTTCTCCAAATATCTCTTTATTTAAATATATTCCTCCACATGGCAATATTTGTTCATTGTTTTTTACATTTATTGCTATGTTATTTTTGTCTCCTGAGAAAAATTTTATTGCTCCTCTTAATTTTGCTTTTTGCTCTTCTGATATGTTGCTTATGTTTATTGTTATTGATTTTGGTTTTGTTGTTTGCGGGTCGCTGTGGACAGCGACCCCTACAGGATTTGCAGTTGGTTTCGCATAAGTTTTATTTTGTTCTCGGGCAGGTGCAAGACCTGCCCCTACAGCTTCATTAAATTCGGTTATATTGTTTGCAACAATTTTTACATCGTCATCTTCTCTTATGCTTAATCTTCCATCTATTAAAACTATATTTTCCTCTAATAATATATGTTGTGATTTACTATAACAACTGTCAAATACTATTATTTCTGTATTTCCATATAAGTCTTCTACTGTCATAAATGCCATTAATGTATTTCTTTTAGTGTATTTCTTTTTTATAGAATTTATTACACCTATATATTTTACTGGTTTTCCATCTAAACTTAAATCGTTTTGTTCTTTTATTTGTAGCATTTTTAAAGTATTTATTGTGCTTACTTTTTCTATTTGTTTTCTTAGTTTTTCTAATGGATGTCCTGATATATAAATTCCAAGCATCTCTTTTTCCATTGATAGTAATTCTTTTTCGTCAAATTCTTTTAGTGTTGTAAAGCTGTATTTCATGCTTTCAATTTTTTCATCTTCAGTATTTCCTAAGTCAAACATTGTAACTTGCCCGTGCATAGTTTTTCTTGATGTATCATTTATTGTATCTATTATTGTTTCAAATGATGCAAGAAGTGTACTTCTTGTTTGCTCAAATCCATCAAATGCTCCTGCTTTTATTAAGCTCTCTATGCATTTTTTATTTACAGCTTCACCATGCATTCTTTCACAGAAATCTGTAAAGCTTTTAAATTCGCCATTTTCTTTTCTTTCTTTTACAATACTGTCTACAACTGCCGTTCCTACATTTTTTACACTTCCAAGCCCAAATCTTATTTTATCTCCATATACTGCAAATTTTGTATAACTTTTATTTATATCTGGTTTTAATATTTCTATTTTTAACCTTTTACATTCATCTATATATTCTGGAACTTTATCTAAATTTCCTAAAAAGCTATTTAATGTAGCAGCCATAAATTCTGGTGGATAATATGTTTTTAAATATGCTGTTTGGTATGCTACAACTGCATATGCTGCTGCATGTGATTTGTTAAATGCATATTTTGCGAATTCTGCCATTTCATCAAATATTTTATTTGCTGACTTCTCATCTATTCCATTTCTTACACAACCCGGTATTATTATATTGCCATTTTCGTCTACTTGGCCATGTATAAAATATTCTCTTTCTTTTGCCATTACATCTAGCTTTTTCTTTCCCATTGCACGTCTTACCAAGTCTGCTCTTCCTAAAGAATATCCAGCCAAATTTCTTACTATTTGCATAACTTGTTCTTGATATACCATGCATCCATAAGTTACATTTAGTATTGGCTCTAAACTTGGATGTGTGTATTCGCTATGCTCTGGATGTAATTTATTGCTTATGTATCTTGGAATCTGATCCATTGGTCCAGGTCTATAAAGTGAAACACCAGCTATTATATCTTCTAAGCTGTCTGGTTTTAATTCCTTCATAAAGTTTGTCATTCCAGCACTTTCAAATTGGAATACTCCGAGACGTGTTTCCGTTTCTCCAAGTTGCTTCAAATACTTTTTCATCATGCATTTCTTTATCTATTTTTACATCTATTCCCCTACATTTTTTTACTAATTTTATTGTATCAGAAATAACTGTAAGTGTTCTAAGCCCTAAAAAGTCCATTTTTAATAAACCTAGTTCTTCTAATGTTGTCATTATAAACTGGGTAGATATTGTTCCTTCATTTACATATAGAGGAACATAAGAAATTACTGGATCTTTTGTAATAACTATTCCACATGCATGTGTTGATGCCTGTCTTGGCATACCTTCTAATCCCATTGCTATGTCTAATAATTTTCTTGTTTCTTCATCTTGTTCATATAACATTCCTAATTCTCTATTTTGTTCTAAAGCTTTTTTTATTGTTATATGTAATTCCATTGGTACCATTTTTGCAAGCTTATCTGCTTCTGCGTATGGCACATCTAAAGCTCTTGCAACATCTCTAATTACCATTCTTGCAGACATTGTTCCAAATGTTATAATTTGTGATACATGGTCTCTTCCGTATTTTCTTCCAACATAATCTATTACTTCTTGTCTTCTTTCATAATCAAAATCTATATCAAAATCGGGCATACTTATTCTTTCTGGATTTAAAAATCTTTCAAAAAGTAAGTTGTATTTTATTGGATCTATATCTGTAATTCCAAGAGCATATGCAACAATTGAACCCGCTCCTGACCCACGTCCTGGTCCTACACTTATCCCATTGGTTCTTGCATAATTAATAAAGTCCCATACTATTAAAAAGTAGTCAACATATCCCATTTTTTCTATTACAGATAATTCGTAATTAAAACGTTCTTGTATTTCTTTTGATGGATTTTCTCCATATCTTCTACTTAGTCCATCTTTACTTAATTTTTTAAAATAGTCACTATGTGTTTCAAACTCTTCTGGAACTTCATAATTTGGAAGTTTTGTGTTACCAAATTCAAATTCTACATTACATTTTTCTGCTATTTTTACTGTATTTTCTATAGCCTCTGGTACATTTTTAAAATACTCTATCATTTCTTCTGGAGATTTTAAATAGAATTCATCTGTCCCCATACGCATTCTATCTTCATCTGTCATTTTTTTACCAGTTTGAATACACAAAAGCACTTCATGATTATATGCATCTTCTTTTTTTAAGTAATGCGCATCATTTGTTGCAACTAATGGAATATCTAATTTTTTAGACATTTCTATTAATTTTTGATTTACTAAAACTTGTTCTGGAAGTCCATTTGGTTGAATTTCTAAATAATAGTCTTCACCAAATAAATTTTTATGCCAAAGAGCAATTTCTTCTGCTTTTTGTATATCATTTTTTAATATTTCCCTATTTACATTTCCCGCAAGGCATGCACTTAAGGCAATTAATCCTTCATGATATTTTTCTAAAATTTCGTAATCTATACGTGGTTTATAGTAAAAACCATCTGTAAATCCCATTGATACTAAATTGCTTAAATTTTTGTATCCTGTCTCATTTTTTGCAAGTAATATTAAGTGATAATATCGGTTATCAATATTTGGTTCTTTATCAAATCTTGTTCTTGGAGCAACATACACTTCGCACCCTATAATAGGTTTTACCCCTTCTTTTTTGCAAGCTTTATAAAAGTCTATTACTCCAAACATAACTCCATGGTCAGTAAGAGCAATTGAATCCATTCCTAATTCCTTTGCCCTTATAGGTAAATCTTTTATTCTATTTGCTCCATCCAATAAACTAAATTCGCTATGGACATGTAAGTGTACAAAATTCGACATTGTTCCACCTTTCCTTTACGTTTGAATTATATTATAAATGTTTTTTTTTATCAATACATTTATCAAATTTTACATAACGATTGACATTTATGTTATCCTTATATTATAATTATTTAGCGCATACCCAATCTTTATAAAAGGAGGAACTTGCAATGGATTTAAATCTTGAAAAAGACATTGTGGCTGAAATCAATAATGAGACTGCTACAATCTCTTATGATTTACCTTATGTTCTTTTAAAAGAACAGTGGAATTCTCTTGTTAATCTGGTTGAGAATGCTCCTATAGCATATTCACTTGAGATGACAGAATCCCCTTGCTATCCCGGCGGAGTCTTTTTAAGACTTATTAAATGCGCATAAACCTTTTCCCCTTTGGCAAACTCGCCTAAGGGTTTTTCCTGTTTTACATAATATCTAGGAGTCTATTTACTTTTTTATTTTTTTATGGTATAATTGAAAAGATGATTGAATTATATTAATTAAATAATTCATTTGTTACCTATAAAGGAGAACCTAAAATGATTAAATTAGTTGCCAGTGATTTAGATGGTACTATAATTGATAAAAATAATTCAATATATGAAAATAATTTTAAAGCAATAAGCGATTTAAAACAAAATAATATAGATTTCGTAATATGTACAGGGAAAACATATCCTATTATAAAAGGAATGTGTTCTAAATTTAATGCTTCTTACGGCATTTTTGGTAATGGAAATCAAATAATAAATTTAAAAACTGGAGAAGAAATATATAAAAAATTATTAAGCTCTTCTGAAATTGATTCTTGTATTGATATTGCAAGAGCTCACAATTTACATGTTCATATATACACAAATAATGAGATTATAACACAAGAACTTAAATATATGGATTTAAGAAATTATAAATTACAACAAGAAAATTATTATGACACTTCATTAGGAATAACTATTGTCGACGATTTAAAACAATATTTGCAATTTAATAAAACTGAAGTATGTAAATTAATAATATCTTCTGAACGTAATTTATCTGAAATTAAAAATGAAATTCTTGAAAAAGAAAATGTATCTATTACTACTATTAGAAAATATGGTGAATATAAAGATATAACAATAAATAAAGAATACGAATATTTAGATATTACTCCAAAGAATATAAATAAAGATACTGCATTAAAAATTCTAAAAGATTATTTACATATTGAAAATAATGAAATTATGGCTATTGGAGATAACTTAAACGATTTAGATATGGTCAAAAATTGCGGTATTGGTGTTGCAGTAGCAAATGCTTATGATGAATTAAAACAAGTTGCAAAATATACTACTGTAAATCCAGTAGAAAAAGGTGGATTTGCAGAAGCTGTTTATAAATTTGTTGAATTTTAAATTGTAATTTTGAGGTGTGATGTGTGATGTGGGAGGTGTGCTTTTAGGATTAAGCTTCGTAGGACTTTACCTTAATTTCGCACTTCACACCTCTCACTTCACACCTCTCACTTCACACATCCATACAAACTACAAGCAGTCTCTCACAGATATAATTTATTCTCTTTAATATATTCAAAAACATCTTCATCAATAAATTCTTCTACATCTTCCCCATTTTTTATTTTATCTCTAATCATTGTTGAACTTAAGAAAATTTTATCAATTCCATCTATTTTTATTAATGAATCTTTATATTTTGTTAATAACTTACTGTCTTTAATAATATTTTCTAGTTTGTCATTTTCTCTTTCTAAAACAAGTATTTTATATTCCTCTAATAATCTTTCTGATTCTCTCCACGTTTCTATTTCTTTTAAATTATCTGTTCCCATAACAAACCACATTTCATATCTTTCTCCATATTGTTCATTTAATAAATCTAAAGTCTCAATTGTATACAATTGTCTTTCTTGTATTAATTCTATATTAGATGCTTCTAGCTTGTCCTCATTTTCACATATTATTTTTAGCATATTATATCTATGTTCATCACTTGCTAATTTTGATTTTTGATATTTTGTACTTACTGGTACAAATATCAATTTTTCTACATTACTACATTTTTCAATAATTTGTTTTGCAAATGTAATATGTGAATTTATTGGTGGATTAAATGAACCACCAAAAATCGCAATAACCTTTTTATTCATTTTCTTACCTTCCTTAGTTTTGTTATTTTATTTATATCATAATTGGTAACTAGTTTCAATGTTTGAGAAGGTAAATTGTAATTTTGCGGTAAGATGTGAGAGGTGTGAGGTGTGCTTTTAAAATTAGGCTTCGTAGGTTTTACTTTAATTTCACACTTCCCACCTCCCACTTCACACTTCCATAAAAATCACAATTTACCTAAACCTTCTATATCTATTACATCCACACGAATTATTGTTTTTATTAGAATTGTTGTTATTACTACTTAATATATTAGCTACCGTGTTCAAAGTTGCCTGATTGTTATTATCACTATTATTTGAAATATTATTTAATAAATCGTTCATATTATTATTTCTTAAAACACAATTTAATAATTCACATATATTATTGTCATTATTAGAATGACATATAAATCTAACAATTAATGCTGTTATAAATGAAATTATAGTATATACAAGTGTTGCTATTAAAAATGTTTCATCAAATACTGCAAATGTAACAATTAAAAATATTGCAAATATTAAAGCTGCAACTGCTATTGGACTATTTAAAATCTTTTGCAATATTACAGATATTATTATTACTGCTATTGGAAATGCAAAAAATATTAATAATGTATTCATAAACTTACCTCCATATGTATTTTTTATATAATATGTAGTATTGCAGTTTTTTGTTAATTAAATTGTAATTTATGTGAATATTTTATTTTAAAATCTGTAGGGGTCGCTGCCCACAGCGACCCGCAAATTGTTTATATTTCGGGTCGCCGTGGGCGGCGACCCCTACAACGTTTGCAATAAATTTAATCATACAAATTAATATATTTTTTCATTTTCTATTTGCTTTTTTGATTTTTTATGATAAAATATTTTTTATACTAAAGAATTCTAGGGGGATTTTATTATGGAATTTAAAAGATGTGTACGTTGCGGTTGTTTTTTTATGTCTAATAATGATGTTTGTTGTAATTGCGAATCTAAAGATAGATTTGATATCGCAAAATTAAATAATATTTTAGAAGAAGATTTAAATTTTAATTCCATTCAAGATCTTTCTATTGCAAGTGGAGTTAATTTAAATAATTTAAATAGATTTATTGCTAATAATAAAATTTATGGAATTGATAATATTAGCTTATAAATAATTTGTAGGGGCAGATTCTATATCTGCCCTGTATTTTATTAGGCGGAAATAGATTCCGCCCCTACATTTTTAATACAATATTTATATTCCATCCAAACCATTCTTTAAATGATATAAATTTTTAAATCCATTTTTGTTTAAAATTTTAATTGCTTTTTTACTTCTAATTCCGCTTTGACAATAAACTATTATTATCCTATCTTTCTCTTTCAATTTGCAATCTGAACACTCTTCCAATTCATATAATGGTATATTTATTGCTCCGTTTTAAATGTCCTTCATTAAATTCTTGTGGACTTCTTACATCTAAAATAATTGCATCTGTATTTATTCTTTTTATTTTATTTAACTCATTTATGTTTATATCATTTTCGTTATATCTGTACTTTTTCAAAATATTTTTTATTTTCATATTATCACCTTTATATCAATAGTAAAAACTCCATTTGAAAAATTAATGGAGTTTTTTAATTAATATATTATATGATTCTTCTTTTATTTTTGTTATTCCTTAATTGTATCTATAACTATTTTTGTTAATGTTAAATTATATAAATACATTATGATTATCCCCCAAACTAATGTCATTCCTACACTATATATATTTGCAATACTATTAAAAGAAAGTAATATTGCTATAACATAAATAGGAATTAATTTTAATGCATATTTTTTAGTTGTTTCTTTTACAAAATTTACATCTATATTTTTAAATCCTTTACAAATATAGATATAGTTTAATATAGTAGCAAGTAATATTCCGAAAATTCCTTCTATTGTAATTTTTACATTTGTATATCTTAATGTAAGTAATAATAATGCAATATATCCTATTTGTAATACTGTTGCTAGTATTCCTTTTGTTTTTAATATTACAATAAATACAACTGTCATTATAGCTAGAATTGCAATTGTTGAATACACTGCTATGTCTTTTTGCTTATCTGTTATATTAGCTGTTTCTATATAATCAGTTTGTATATATGTTATAGGTAATATCCCTGAATTCAAAATGACTGCTGACTCATTTGCTATTTGTATATATTGCTCTAATGTTTCAGAATTAGTTCCTGTTCCTACCGATATATTTAATATACCATCTGTTATTGGCTCTCCAAAATAAGTTTCTGTAACTGATTGCCCATTCAAATATAATCTAACATTTTTAGTTTCTGTAGTTTCTTCTATTTCTCCTTCTGAGTTTGCTTTTTCAGTGATAGTTTGTATATAGGTTTTACTTATTTCTTCTAGTTTTTGTCTTCCTTCTTTATTTAATTTTATTTGTAAATATACACTAGTTTCTGTTTCAGTTTGTCCATATACTACAGCTACACTTTTTACTTTGCTTGTATCGATCAAAATCTCTTCGGTTGCACTATCTTTTAATTCAAAAGTTCCAGACTGTAATAAATTATATATTACTGTATCTGTATTTTCATTTTCTGGTATTTTTATTTGTAGATTTCCATTAGATTTATCTAAATTTACTCTATATTGATCTACCCCAAATTTTTTTAATCTATTTTTTAATATTGATTTAGTTTTCTTGTAGTTCTCACTTGTTAATACATCATCAGAGTTTGCTTTGTTTTCTACTGTTGTATATCCATTTTCTGATGTATATTCTATTCCCTCTTCTTTCTCAGTAATCTCATTTCCATCTTTGTCATAAATAATAGTTTTTGCTGCTCTATCTACTGCTAAATCTATTACTCTACTTTCAGTAAATTCCATTCCTAAAATATATTCTGGAATTATGTTTCTAACTTTATAATCTTTTAATTTATATACTCCAAAAATTGAAGCTATAGTTATTATAGCAATTAATAATATAATTGTAATTATTTTTATTACTTTGTTTGTTTTCACTTTTATTTCCTCCTATAATAGTTTTGTATCATTTATTATTAACTCAAACCATACTTTTAAATAGTTGGCTGCATCTTTACTCATCATCATTCTATTTATAACAATTTCATAATAATCCAGTATTGAACAAATCTTATTATTAATTGTTAAATCTAAAGTTACTTTTTTTTCTTTATTGTCAACTATTAATTCTGCATTTGTTACTGGATAGTTATCTTTATCATAAATTTCAAATGTTGTAATATTTTTATTTAATATTCTATCTCTATGAACATCAGACTTGTCCGCAAGTATTAATGCGGCAGATATATCACTAACTACTGTACTCTCATGATTTCCTATTGCAGACATTATTTCGGTTCTTTCTTTTATATCCATTCCCATATCTTTTAAAATATTATATGCTAGTATTGCACCTGTATGAGCATGCTCTACTCTATTTACAGCATTCCCGATGTCATGAAGATATCCTGCTATTTTTGCAAGTTCTACTCTATGTTTATCATATCCTAAAGTTTCTAATATCCTTCCAGCTCTATTTGAAACTATACTTACATGCCTTACAGAATGTTCTGTATATCCTAGTGCATCTAATTGTTTTTGTGCTCCTATTACAAGCTCTTGTACTTCTGGATTTTTTTTAACATCTTCTAATGTTATCATACAACACCTCCGCTTTTGTAGTCTAGTATATTTTATATTAAATATTTTAAAATATCAACCAATTTTAGAATAAAATGATAAATTGCAATTTGTAGGAATAAATTCATTTTTAATTGTAGGGGCCGATGCCCACATCGGCCCGCATTTTATTTCTTTGTTTTTCGGGTCGATGTGGGCATCGACCCCTACAACGTTTGAAATATGTTTAATCCTCCAAATTACAATTTATTTCCTATTAACCCCTATTATCCCTCCTAATGCACCTGCTAATACGCTTCCTATTATCATTATTATTGAATATGTATTTAATGAAAAACTTCCTTCTATTAAACTAGATAATATATAAATTGTTAGTATATATATAAGTCCTATCATTGAACCATTTATTATTCCATTTTTTCTTATATTTGACATACTTGTGCTGCTTCCTATAAGTATACTAATTACTGTTATTACTATTGTTACTGTTGGAATTGTACTTTCTGAAATAGCAGTATATGTAAGTAAACTTGCAAATATAATTAGTCCAATTATTGTTATAACAATTGAAACTCCACTTCCTATTAGTATTTTCTTTATATTGTTTCCACTTTCACTTAAACTCTCTGATACTTTTACCATAAAATCCACCTCACAGTTAATTTTATGTGGTATATTTTGATTTATTACAAAAAAATAACTGAACTATATTTTGTTCAGTTAGATATCCACAGGCGGACATAAGGCCTGTCCCTACATCATTTGCAATTGTTTTCGTTATATTTTTCATTTGCGGGTCGCCGAGGACTGCGACCCCTACATTTAAAAATTAATATTTATAATATCTATTATTTTAAACTGTTTATTCTTTCTTCAATAGATGCAATCATTTCATTAAATTTTGCTTGTTTTGCTTTTTCTTCTTCCACTTTTTGAGCTGGTGCTTTTGCTACAAATCCTGGATTTGAAAGCATTTTGTCTGTTTTTTCTTTTTCTACTAAAACTTTTGCCTTTTCTTTTTCTAGTCTTTCTATTTCTTCTTTTATATCTACTAAATCTTCAAAAGGCATAAATACTTCTACACCATTTGCTACAACATTTACTGCATTTTGTGTAATATTTTTTTTGTTTTCTTGTACTAATATTTCATCGCTAAATCCTAATTTCTTTAAAAATTCTTCTGACTCTTTTATAACATTTTCGTAAGTTTTAGTTACAAATATTAGCTTAGATTTTTTAGATGGATGTACATTCATTCCAGCTCTTGCGTTTCTTATTCCTGTAATTATATGTTTTAATTCTTCTACTTTTTCTTCTTCATCTTTAAATTCTAATTTTTCTATATATTCTGGATAGTCTGCAATCATTATACTCTCATCATTGTTATATAATTCTTTGTAAATTTTTTCTGTAACAAATGGCATAAATGGATGTAATAGTTTTAATGAGTCTGATAATACTTTGTTTAAAACATATTGAGCTGTTTTTCTAGTCTCTCCCTCTTTGTTATATAGTCTTGGTTTAACAATTTCTATATACCAATCACAGAATTCATTCCATATAAATCCATAGATTTTATCTAAAGCTACACCTAAATCGTAATTGTCCATATTTACTTTTATTTCTGATATTAATGTATTTAGTTTAGATAATATCCATTTATCTTCAACCATTAAATTTATATTTTCGTTATTTGCATCATAATCAGTTAAATTCATTAAAACGAATTTTGCTGCATTCCATACTTTGTTCGCAAAATTTGATGCTGATTCTAATTTTTCTGGCATAAATCTCATATCATTTCCAGCAGATGTACCAGACACTAAAGAAAATCTTAAAGCATCTGCAGAGTAATCAGATATTATCTCTAATGGGTCAATTCCATTTCCTAAAGATTTAGACATTTTTCTACCTTGGCTGTCTCTTACAATACCATGAATAAATACATCTTTAAATGGAACTTCTCCTGTTTGTTCTAAAGCTGAGAACATCATTCTTACAACCCAGAAGAATATAATATCATATCCTGTAACTAATGTGTTTGTTGGATAAAATGTTTTAAAGTCATCTGTGTTTTCTGGCCAACCAAGTGTTGAGAATGGCCATAATGCTGAGCTAAACCATGTATCTAATGTGTCTGGATCTTGAGTAAGATTTGTGCTTCCACATTTTGTACATTTTTCTACTTTTTCTACATCTACATTAATGTGACCACATTCATCACAGTAATATGCTGGTATTTGATGTCCCCACCAAATTTGACGAGATATACACCAATCTTGTATATTTTCAAGCCAGTTAAAATATGTTTTTTCAAATTTTTGTGGTACAAATCTTGTATCACCTTTTTTCACTGCTTCTATTGCAGGTTTTGCTAATTCTTTCATTGCAACAAACCATTGGTCAGAAATTTTTGGTTCTATTGTAGATTTACATCTATCATGTTTTCCAACATTGTGGTTATAGTCTTCTATTTTAACTAAGTTTCCTAATTCTTGAAGTTTTGCTACTATTTTATCTCTTGCTTCATACATATCTAGCCCTTTATATTCTGGAACTAAATCATTCATTTTAAAATCTTCATCAAATACTTCTATTATTTCTAAATTATGAGAAAGTCCTGCTTGATAATCATTAGGGTCATGTGCTGGTGTAATTTTAACACAACCTGTACCAAATTCCATTTCAACAAATTCATCTGCTATAATTGGAATTTCTTTATTCATAATAGGAAGAATACAGTTTTTACCTACTAAATCTTTGTATCTATCATCATCTGGATGAACTGCAACAGCTGTATCTCCAAGCATTGTTTCAGGTCTTGTTGTTGCAACTGTTAAATATCTATCTTCTCCTACAACTTTGTATTTAATATGCCATAAATGTGTAGGTTCTTCTTCATATTCTACCTCTGCATCTGAAATAGATGTATTACAGCAAGGACACCAGTTTATCATTCTCTTACCTTTATATATAAGGCCTTTATCATATAGTTTTTTGAAAACTTCTAAAACTGCTTTTGATAAACCTTCATCCATTGTAAATCTTGATCTTGACCAATCAGCTGAGCACCCTAATTTCTTTTGTTGATTTACAATTGTTCCTCCATATTCATGCGTCCATTCCCAAGCTCTTTCTAAGAATTTTTCTCTTCCTAAATCTGTTTTATTAACTCCCTCTTCTTTTAACTTTTCAATTATTTTAACCTCTGTTGAAATAGCAGCATGGTCTGTACCAGGAAGCCATAAAGTATTAAACCCTTGCATTCTTTTATATCTAATTAAAATATCTTGAAGTGTTCCATCTAATGCATGTCCCATATGTAATTTCCCAGTTACATTTGGAGGTGGCATCATTATACAATAAGCCTCTTTAGACTTATCTCCACTAGGTTTAAAATAACCATTTTCCTCCCAATTATCATAAATTTCTTCTTCAAAACTCTTTGGCTCGTATTTTCCCTCAAGTTCGTGTTTGCAATTTTCGCACATTTAGAATTCCTCCCTTAAATTTATTTTTATGTGGTGGTAGGGGCGAAATCCATTTCCGCCCGGGCAGATATAGAATCTGCCCCTACATTCATTGGTCTGCGGGTCGCTGTGGGCAGCGACCCCTACAAAAAAATCGCCCTAACACATAGGACGATTTTAAAACGCGGTACCACCTAATTTATATAAAATAATTTCTAAACAATTTTATACATCTTATTTATCTTTAACGCAGATTTACGGATTATTTTACTATTATTTCAAATAATCAACTCCAAAGCTACCTTCAGATTTTCTTTCCTTTAGAAGCTCTCAGCCGGTGACTTCTATTCTCTTTTAAGGCAGTTTAAATCTTACTCCTCTTTTTCATAGTTTTTCAATATGCTATATATGATAACATATTTATTTAGAAAAAGCAAATGTTTTTTACATATTACAATAAACCAATATCATTCCAATTATGCTAAATAAAAATCCTACTAATTTTAACCCAAGTGTTGCATCATTTTGGTCTCCGAATCCAAACATTTTCTTTGTTATTGGTCTTGCGTCAAATATTAATATTACTCCACACATTGCTAAAATTATTCCTAACATAAATAAAACTTTCATTGTTCCACATCCTTTTATTACTGTAGGGGCGGAATCTATTTCCGACCGGGCAGATATGGAATCTGCCCCTACATTATTTTTCTTATATGTATGTGCATAAAATTGCTTCTAAACCTATGTTTATATCTATCTTTCCTGATTTATATTTATTATCTAATTCTATTAGTTCTCCTAATATTCTTCTTAGTTCATTTGTTTTAAAGTATCCTGCTTGTTTTTTATATTTTGATACTAAAAATGTTTGATTTGGTTTTAAGTTTAATACAGATATTACATCTCTATTTTTTTCACTACATAGTCTTGTTAAATATATCTTTTTAAAATGATTATATAGTGTTATTAATATTTTTTGTACGGGTTCTTTGTTATATATAAGTTCCTTATATATTCTCATTGCTTCTTTAATATCTTTTTTGCCTAAATTGTCTGTTAAATCAAATATTATTGCATCAAATTCTTTGCTAGCAAGTTTTTCTACTGATTCCTTTGTTATTGTTCCACCTTTTCCTTCGTATTCTATAAGCTTTCTTATTTCATTTATTAAAGATTGCATATCTGTTCCACAGGTTTCTATTAATAAATCTAAAGTTTGCTCATTTATATTTACTTCATAAGCATTGCATATTACTTGTAGTCTTTTTTTTATATCTAATGGTTTTAACCTTTCAAAATTACAAACTACTCCATTTTCTTCTATTACTTTTTGTAGGTCAACTTTTGAAATATCTTCTTCAATAAATAATAATATAGTTGAATCATTTATTAAATTTATATTTTCTTTTACATACTTAGCTATCTTTTTTTGTCTCTCACTATTTGCTTCTGGATTCTTTTTAGCTCCCTTTTTAAATAGTCCTGCATTTTTTATAATAATTAGTTTTTTCTCAAATCCAAATGCTGGAGTTTCTATATCTGAAATTAAGTTATCTATATTTGTTTCATTTATTTGTATGTAGTTAATTCCTAATATTAATTCTCCAAATAACTTTTTAATTTTCTTTACTGCATTTTCTAATAAATATAATTCTTCACCATATAATAAATATATGCTATTTAGTTTGCCTTGTTTTAATTCTTTTTCTAAATTGTCTGGTGTCATACATTTACTTCCTCCTGATTTTATTGTAGGGGAAACTTAAGCATCTCCCCTATATTGATTTATCTTCGCCTGAATTATATGTAAATGTTTTTGTTGTTAATACAGTTCCTTCTGTAGATTTTATTTGTACTTTCGCAGTTTTTGAACCAGTAGATGATATTGAAAACTTACAACTTTCATTATCTTCTGTTATATTTTTTGTTGCATATTCTTCTCCATCTAGTGATAATGCTATTTGAATACTTTCTGGCGCTATTTCATTTCCTTCTGCATCTGTTTTTGGAGTATAATTTAATATTGCTGCTACATTTACTGTTATTGTCCCATTTTTAATTTCATTAAATTCATTCACTGTTATTGTTATTTCCGTATCTTTATCTACCATACTTTTTGCTGATATAGATTGATTTACAACTACTCCATTTGGTTTACTTGAATCAGATACTTTTTCTGTACTCTTCCATTTTAATTTAGCATTTGTTATTGCTGTTTTTGCTTCGCTTTCTGTTTTGCCTGATAAGTCTGGTACTTCTACTTGTTCTATTCCCATACTTACATATATTATTATTTTAGTTCCTGCTGGAATTTCTGTTCCTTCAGTAATTTCTTTTTCATCTTCTGTTTCTTGTTTTATTATATAATCTTTTTCTACTTTATCATCATTTTCTTCTTTTACTTCTACTTCTAATCCTGTTTCCTTTAATAAATTTACTGCTTCGTCTCTTTTTAGTCCTACTACTTTAGGCATTTTTACTATTTCTTGTCCTTTACTTATAATTACTTTTATTGTACTACCTTCTTTAATTTTATAGTTTTCTTGATATCTAGGATCTTGTTCTATTATTTGCCCTTCTGGTATTTCTAAATGATATTTTTCTTCTTTTACTTCTACATTTAAATTAAGTTCTTTAACCTTTTCTTTAGCTTGGTCTAATGTTAAGTTTGCTAAATTTGGAACTTGCACATCTTTTGCTCTTCCTAAAGATAAAGCAAGATATGTTCCTCCCATTGCAAGTGCAAATACTAATACACAAGCAAGTATTATACAAATTACTTTTAAAACTTTATGTTCTTCAAAAAATTTTGATATTTTTGCAAATTTTCCTTTTTTTTCTGGTTCTTCTTTTATGGCTCTCTTACCTTCAGATTTTTTTATGCTGCTTAAATCTATTCTTTGTGTTGCAAAATCTGCTTTAGTTATTCCCTCTACAAAATTTCCATTAGGATTTTTTAAAGCAGCTTCTAAATCTTTTACCATTTCTGTTGCAGATGCATATCTTTTTTCTGCATCTTTTTGCATCGCTTTTAATATTATATCATTTACGCTTTTTGGTAACTCTGTTTTTAATTCTATTGGCTCTATAGGTTCTTCTTGCATATGTTTTAAGGCTACAGAAACTGGTGTATCACTATCAAATGGAACTCTTCCTGTTACCATTTCGTACATAACTACACCTAAAGAATATAAATCAGATTTTGCATCTGTATATCCTCCTCTTGCATGTTCTGGAGAAAAATAATGTACTGAACCTATTGTTGTTCCAAAAGCAGTTATTGTAGAATTTGAAACTGCTTTTGCTATTCCAAAATCTGTAACTTTTGCAATTCCTTCTTCTGTAATTATTATATTATGTGGTTTTATATCTCTGTGTACTATATTGTTTCTATGTGCCATTTCTAAAGCTGATGCAATTTGCATTGCTACTTTAACAGACCATTTCCAAGCAAGTGCTCCATCTTCTAGTATAATTTCTTTTAATGTTTTTCCTTTTACTAATTCCATTACTATATAATGAAGATTTCCTTCTGTTCCTACATCATATACGGATACAATATTAGGATGTGTAATACTTGCAGCAGCTTGTGCTTCTATGTTAAATCTTTTTATAAATTCATTATCTGTTGTAAATTCATCTCTTAAAACTTTTACTGCAACATATCTATTTAAAACTAAGCATTTGGCTCTATATACTGTTGCCATGCCACCGATTTCCTATCTTTTCTAATATTTGATATCTTCCACCTATTACTTTTCCTTCTAAATTCATTTTATTCTCTCCCATCTTAACATAGATTTTTGTTTAAGAATTTCCCATTATTATAACACTTATGTTGTCATATCCTCCAAGCTCATTTGCTCTTTTAATTAGATTATCACAAGCATTATTTATATCTTCTTTTATTATTTTATATATTTCTTCTTCATGTATCATATTTGTTAAACCATCTGAACACATTAGTATTATATCATCCGCTAAAAAGCCTTTTACAGTAATATCTGGCTCTATTTTATCTATACATCCTAAAGCTTTCATAAGCATATTTTTCTTTGGATGATAAAAAGCTTCTTCTCTAGTTATTGTTCCGGTCTTTTACTAATGTTTCTACATAGCTATGGTCTGTTGTTATTCTTCTAATTATATTCTTTCTTATTCTATATATTCTGCTATCTCCAATATGCCCTATATATACTTTGTTACCATATTTTAAGCAAATTTCTAATGTTGTTCCCATTTGTTCTAATTCTTCGTTTCCTTTTGCTATTTCTAGAATTTCTATATTAGCATATTCCATAGCTTTTCTTATAAGTTCTTTAATTTCTTCTGGATTAGAATAATCTATTTCTTTAAAATTGTTCTCTATATATGTTTTTGCCGCAACAGTAGCAAGTGTACTTGCTATTTCGCCTCCTTTATACCCCCCCATACCATCTGCTAAAATACATAACTGCATATCTTCAAAATTATCGGAAGTATATATAAAGTCTTGGTTCATTTCTCTTGCTCTACCTATATCGGTTTTTGCATAGACTAACATTTTTCCACCTCTTTTTTTCTAAGTTGTCCACATGCTGCATCTATATCTGAGCCTAATTCTCTTCTTATTGTAGCAACTATTCCCTTTTCGTTTAAGTAATCTCTAAATTTTAATATGTTTTCATTTGTACTTTTAGAATAATTTCCATTTTCTATCTTATTTATTGGTATTAAATTAACATGGCAAAGCATTCCTTTTAGAAGTTTTACAAGTTCTTTTGCATCTCCTAAATTATCGTTATTATCTTTTGCCAAGGCATACTCAAATGATATTCTTTTATTTGTTTTTTCTATATAATACTTGCAAGCTTTAATTAGTTCTTCTATGTTGTATGTATTATTTACAGGCATCATTTCACTTCTTTTTTTATCATTTGCACTATGAAGTGATATAGAAAGTGTACATTGCATATTTTCGTCTGCAAGCTTATATATTTTAGGAACCAAACCACTTGTAGAAATACTAATATGTCTTGCTCCCATATTAATTCCTTTTTGATTATTTAATATATGAATTGCATTTACAACATTATCGTAATTATCTAATGGTTCTCCAATTCCCATAAATACTAAATTAGATATTTTAATATTTTGGTCTCTTTGAACTGCAAGTAATTGCTCAACAATTTCTCCAGAAGTTAAACTTCTTGCAAATTTTACACCTGTTGAAGCACAAAATTTACATCCCATTTTGCATCCAATTTGTGATGAAACACAAATTGTAAACCCATGTTTATACTCCATTAAAACAGACTCTATTGCATTTCCATCTAAAACATCAAATAAATATTTTTTTGTTCCATCTTTAGACTCTTGTTTTTGCAATATTTTAAATATATGTAAATCAAAATTATCTTTTAATTTTTCTCTTAATTCTAACGATAAATTAGTCATATCGTCAAAAGAAGTTACGTTTTCTACGAATATCCATTTAAATATTTGCTCTGCTCTATATGGTTTTTCTCCTAATTCTATCATTAAATTTTTTAATTCATCTAAATTGTAATCTTTTATATTCTTTTTCAAAAAAATCTTCCTTTATCTATATTTTTACGCCTACATTTTATCATAATGGTTTTTATATTACAAGATTTTAAGGTGCAATTTTTCGCTCCGAGCAAAATCTTTATTAATGTTAATTATATACTAAAAAATTGTAGAGGAAATGTAGGGGCGACTAGTAGTCGCCCCTACATTTCCTCTATAAATTTTAATTTAGGTCTGAACAGTAACAGAGCAATCCCTGCCACTACATTTTCTTTATGCAAAAACTCCAAAAAGAGTCCGTCTGAAAAAAGAAAAAAAATAAAGCGAACGTATTTGTTCGCAATATTTTTATTTAATATTAAACTAATTTTAATATAACTTTTTCTGCGCTGTCTCCTCTTCTTGGTCCCATTTTTATTATTTGTGTATATCCACCTACTCTGTCTTTGTAATTTTCAGCAATTTCCCCAAATAATTTTGCTGGTAAATCTATTTTATTTCCTTCAGCGTCTTTAACTTTGTTTGTTTTTGCCATTATTTTTCTTCTTGCATTTAATCTTGATGGCATATCTTTTTGTCTTTTTTCCATAGTAGTTTCTTTTACTACTCTTAAATATTCTTTACCATTTTTGCTTGTTACTTTTTCTGTTTCTTTATTTCCTTTACTGTCAAGTTTAGCTTTTACTACTTTAACTTCTACTTCTTCGAAGTTATCTTTTTCTCTAATTGCTAATGCAATTATGCTATCTACTATAGCTTTAACTTCTTTAGCTCTGCTTTCAGTAGTTTCTATTTTACCATGTACTAATAAATCTGTAGTTTGGTTTTTTAACATTGCTAATCTTTGATCAGTTGGTTTTCCAAGTTTTCTATTTATAGCCACTTTATTCACCTTCCTAATATTATAAATTTCTCTTCTCAAAGTTTTTCATTTAAATTACTCTTCTTCTTTTACAAAATCAAACCCTAACGAATGTAATTTGTTAGTTACTTCATCTAATGATTTTTTACCTAAGTTTCTTACTTTCATCATATCAGCTTCTGATTTATTTGCTAAATCTTCTACTGTTGCAATTCCTGCTCTTTTTAAACAATTATAACTTCTTACAGATAGTTCTAATTCTTCTATAGGCATTTCTAATACTTTTTCCTTTTTAGATTCTTCTTTTTCTACCATTACTTGTGTATTTTTAGCTGTTTCTGATAAATCTACAAATAAATCTAAATGACCAGTCATAACTTTAGCTGCTAAGCTTATTGCTTCATATGCTTTTAAGCTACCATCTGTCCATACTTCTATTGTTAATTTATCATAATCAACTGTTTGACCTACTCTAGTATTTTCTACTGAGTAGTTTACTTTTTTAACTGGTGTAAATATTGAATCTATTGGAAGAACATCTATTGCTTGATTTGCAGTTTTGTTCTTTTCTGCAACATTGTATCCTCTACCTTTGTCTGCTGTCATTTCCATTTTTAAATGTCCACCTTCTGCTACAGTTGCAATATGTAAGTCTTTATTTAGTACTTCTACAGAAGAATCTGTTATTATGTCTCCTGCTGTAACTTCTCCTTCTTTATTGAAATCTATAGTTAAAAATTTTTGTTCATTATCGTAAGATTTTAATCTTACATTTTTTAAGTTAACTATAATTTCTGGAACATCTTCTACTACACCTGGTATAGTAGAAAATTCATGTACCACTCCATCAATTTTAACACTTGTTATTGCTGTTCCTGGCAATGATGATAATAAAATTCTTCTTAAAGAATTTCCTATTGTCATTCCATAACCACGTTCTAATGGTTCACATACGAATTTTGCATAGTTTTCTTCACCATTTACTGCTAGACATTCTATATTTGGTTTTTCAAATTCAATCATTTATTTTTTAACCTCCTAAATTTAGTTTTGTTTTTAGAGAAATAAATTTCTCTAAAACCCAAAGTCTAAACTCTAAATTCTATTTAGAATATAACTCAACAATTAAATGTTCTTCAACTGGTAAATCTACATCTTCTCTAGATGCAAGTCTTAATACTTTTGCTTCTAATTTATCAGCATTTTTTTCAATCCATTCTGGAATTGGTTTTGCTTTATTTGCTTCTAGATTTTCTTTTACTATCTTACTATCTTTTTTAATTTCTCTAACTGAAATTACATCTCCTGGTTTAACTAAGTAAGATGCTATATCTGTTTTAACTCCATTTACATCAAAATGTCCATGGTTTACAAGTTGTCTTGCTTGTGCTCTTGATGTTCCAAATCCTGCTCTATATACAACATTATCTAATCTGCTTTCTAATATTTGTAATAACATTTCACCTGTTATACCTTTTTTATTTTCAGCCATTTTAAAATATTTTCTAAATTGTTTTTCTCCTACTCCGTAGAAAGATTTTGTTTTTTGTTTTTCTCTTAATTGTGTACCGTATTCAGAAAGTTTTTTCTTTCCTTGTCCATGTTCTCCAGGAGCGTAGTTTCTTCTTGTTACACTACATTTGTCTGAATAACATCTTGAACCTTTTAAGAATAACTTTTGTCCTTCTCTACGGCATATACGACATTGTTCGTCTTTATATCTTGACATTTTATTCTCCTTTCTAGTGGTAAATAATTTTTACTAATTATTCACTTTTTTATTATTAACTTTTCACTATTTTTTTATACTCTTCTTCTTTTTGGTGGTCTACAACCATTGTGTGGTATTGGTGTTACATCTTTTATCATGCTTATTTCTAACCCTGCTGTTTGTAGAGATCTTATTGCAGCTTCTCTTCCAGAACCTGGTCCTTTAACATATACTTCTACAGTTTTTAATCCATGTTCCATTCCTGCTTTTGCAGCTGTAAGAGCTGCTTCTCCTGCAGCAAATGGTGTGCTTTTTCTAGAACCTTTAAATCCTAATTCTCCAGCACTTGCCCATGAAATAACATTTCCTTTTTCGTCTGTTATAGTAACTATTGTGTTATTAAAGCTAGAATGAATATGTGCTGCACCTTTTTCTATGTTTTTTCTATCTCTTCTTCTAGTAACTTTTTTTGTTGCTACTTTAGCCATTTTATCTTATCTCCTTTCGTTAAGATACATTTGTTTCACGGGTCGCTGTGGGCAGCGACCCCTACATCACATCTTTCATTAGTGATGCTAGGATTTTTCCTCTATCATTTAATTTATTTCTTTTTGCTTACTAATTTTCTAGGTCCTTTTCTTGTACGAGCATTAGTTTTTGTTCTTTGTCCTCTTACTGGTAAGCTTCTTCTATGTCTAATTCCTCTAAAGCAACCTATTTCTGTAAGTCTTTTAATATTTAATGCAACTTCTCTTCTTAAGTCACCTTCAACTTTATAATCTTCCATTGCATTTCTTATTGCTTGTACTTGATCGTCTGTTAAATCTTTTACTCTAGTGTCTGGATTAACTTTAGCTTCTGCTAATATTTTATTTGAACTTGTTCTACCTATTCCATAGATGTATGTTAGTCCTATTTCAACCCTTTTTTCTTTAGGTAAGTCTACACCTGCTATACGAGCCATAATTTTCTTTCACCTCTTTAATTATTTTTTTGTTAAGTTTGTAATTATCTGTAGTTGCTGTATAAAAACGATTTGGAATTTGGAGGTGTGAGGTGTGAGGTGTGAGGTGTGCTTTCAATCTTTAAATTACATTAAATTTAGTAATTTCACACTTCTCACTTCGCACTTCGCACTTCTAGTGCAAATTACAATGTTTTTAACTTTTAGTTTAACTAGTAAATTTGAAATGTAGTTAAACTGGATTGTATATATATAATAAATAAAAATAGATATTCTTAAAATTATAAATTTTAAGACAGCCGCACTATTTTTATGTATTAGCTGATTTACATGATAATAAATCTAATAAGAATTTATTAGATTTATTATCCTTGTCTTTGTTTATGTTTTGGATTTTCACATATTACTCTAGTAATACCTTTTCTTTTTATTATTTTGCATTTTTCACATATTTTTTTAACTGATGGTCTTACTTTCATTATTTTCACCTCATTTACCAATGTTATATTGTATTTATATATTCATTTTACTTAGCTCTCCAAGTAATACGTCCACGTGACAAATCATATGGAGAAAGCTCTAATTTTACTTTATCACCTGGAAGAATTTTTATATAATTCATTCTAAGTTTTCCAGAAATATGAGCTAATACTTGATGTCCATTTTCTAATTCTACTTTAAAATTTGTATTAGGTAAAGCCTCTACAACTGTACCTTCAACTTCTATTACATCTTCTTTAGACAATTCTTTGTCCTCCTATTTTTTATTGTTCCAAAAATAACTAATTTATTATACCTTATTTCTATAGCTTTGTCAATATTTCTGGCTCTTTTTCTGTAATTAAAATTGTATTTTCATAATGAGCTGCTAAACTTCCATCTTCAGTTATTATAGTCCAGCCATCTTCTAATTCCAAAATACTATCATTACCCATAATTACCATAGGTTCTATTGCAAGTGTCATGCCTGGTTCTAGCCTAATTCCTCTTCCAGCTTTTCCGTAATTTGGAATACCTGGATCTTCATGCATCTGGGCCCCTATTCCATGACCTTGAAATTCTTTTACTACTGAATATCCATTGTTTTCTACATATGTTCCTATAGCATTAGAAATATCTCCTAATCTATATCCTTTTTTAGCAAATTTTATTCCTTCAAAAAAAGCTTGCTTAGTTACATCAACTAATTTTTTTGTATTTTCTGGAACTTTTCCTACAATGTATGTTCTAGCGCAGTCTCCATGATATCCATTTTTATAAGCAACTAAATCTATACTTACTATATCTCCATCTTTTAAAATTGCTCTTTTAGATGGTATTCCATGTATTACTTCATCATTTACAGAAGCACATATAGATCCTGGAAAATCAGGAATTCCTTTTCTGCCACTTGGATATCCTTTTTCTGCAGGTATACCACCATTTGCTCTTATTACATTTTCTGCAATTTTATCTAGCTCATATGTTGAAATTCCTGGTTTAATTGCTTTTTCTATTTCCTTTTGAGCAAGACAAGCAATCCTTCCTGCCTCCCTCATTAATTCAATTTCTCTTTTTGATTTGATTGTAACCAAATTTTATTCCGCCTTTTTATAATATTTTGTAGGGGTCGCCGCCTACGGCGACCCGTTTTATTTCGGGTCGCTGTGGGCAGCGACCCCTACAATATTTGGTTTTATGATTCAGGACAGTCCCTAGAATCATTTATTTGTTTATATAAGCTTCTACTTCTTTTGCTACATCATATGATGTTTTTTTGTGCTTATCTCCTGCTTTTGCATTGTAAAGTATTCCTGCATTTTCATAGTGTTTTATTAATTCTTCTGCTGATTCACTATATACTTTTAATCTATTTTCTACAACTTCTGGTTTTTGGTCTTCTCTTTGATATAATTCTCCACCGCATTTGTCGCAAACACCTTCAACTTTTGAAGGGCTAAATACTACATTATATATTTCCCCGCATCCTCTGCAGCTTCTTCTATTTGCAATTCTTTCTACTATCTCATCAAATGGAACATCTATATTTAATGCCATATCTACTTTTGCATCCATTTCTGCAAGCATATTATCTAAACTAATAGCTTGTACTCCTGTTCTTGGGAATCCATCTAATACTGCTCCGTTTGCTACATCGTTTGCTTTTAATCTTTCTTTTAACATTTTTATTGTTACTTCGTCTGGAACAAGTTCACCTTTGTCCATATATTGTTTTGCTTCTTTTCCTAATTCTGTTTCATTTTTTAAATTTTCTCTAAATAAATCTCCTGTTGATATATGTGCTAATTTTAAATCTTCTGCTATTATTTTTCCTGCTGTTCCTTTTCCACTTCCTGGTGCGCCTAATAGTACTATAAACATTTTATTCTCCAATCCGAACGAATGAAAATTCGTTCTAATTTATTTTTTACATTTGTAGGGGTCGCTGCCCACAGCGACCCGTTTAATTATTTTTTCGGGTCGCTGTGGG
>JAFQIK010000001.1 GCA_017397545.1 Clostridia bacterium | reverse complement strand
TCTAATGTTAAATGTTTTTGATTATGATACATATATATACCTCCTAAGACCCATAGAAAGTACTTTAATATAATTATATCATTTTTGAAAAAAACTAAATTCCACTTGAACTTTACCTGGAATTTAGTTTTTTAATTAAGGCAACTATAAAAAATGAATCTAGGGTATTGCAAAATAAATTTATTATGATACAATACATACAGAAAATTTGTTTGTAAGGAGAAAATAAAATGTTTGCATATATAAAAGGAAATTTAGATACAAAAACAAATACATTTGTTATAATAGATGTACAAGGAATTGGATATAGAATATTTATGCCATCAAATTCAATAGAAAATTTAGGAAATATTGGAGATACTGTTAAAGTATATACATATTATTATGTAAGAGAAGATAATATAAGTTTATATGGATTTTCTTCAAACGAAGAATTAAGAATGTTTGAACTTTTATTATCAGTAAGTGGAGTTGGTGCAAAATCTGCAATAGCCATGTTATCAGAAATAAGTCCATCTAGTTTTGCATTAGCAGTAATTTCGGATGATATATCTAAACTTGTAAAAATACCAGGAGTAGGTAAAAAAACAGCAGCAAGAATTATATTGGAATTAAAAGATAAATTAAAAAATGAAAATGCAATAGAAAAAGCAGAAGAAATAAGTAGTACAGTAAAAGAAGATGATAGAGCAGTAGAAGCACTTGCAGCACTTCAAGTTCTAGGATATACTAGAAAAGAAGTTGAAAAAGTATTTGAGAAAATTGATGTTAAAAATTTAGAGATAGAAGAAATAATAAAACAAGCATTGAAATATTTGGGAAGAAATTAAAGTTTTATTTCTAGTTATAAAATGTAGAGTAAATGTAGGGGCGACTAGTAGTCGCCCGGGCTACAAAGGAATACTAGATTTTAAATTAATATATTTACTCTATAATTTAATTAACTCTTTGATTTTAATGTTTTGCGAATTTATCACATTTATTTTAATAAAGCCTTCGAAGAGCGGGCGACTACTAGTCGCCCCTACAACGTTTGCAATAAATATATTAAGGAAGGAGAAAAATATGGATTTAAACATTCCTTTAGCCCACCGTGTTAGGCCAAAAACATTAGATGAATTTGTTGGACAAGAAGAAATATTAGGGCAAGATAAAATCTTATATAGAACCATAAAAGCAGATAGATTATCTAGTATTATTCTATGGGGGCCTCCAGGCTCACGGAAAAACATCACTTGCAAAAGTAAT
Source organism: Clostridia bacterium (assembly GCA_017397545.1). Classification (GTDB taxonomy): domain Bacteria; phylum Bacillota; class Clostridia; order TANB77; family CAG-508; genus CAG-452. Next base: position 28,462 of record JAFQIK010000001.1, on the reverse strand, counting down.
TAGTAATACTACAAAATATAAATTTGTAAAATTAAATGCTGTAACAAGTGGAGTACCAGATATAAAAAAATCAATCGAAGAAGCAAAAAATCCACTTCTTAATCCAACTGGAAAATGTATTTTATTTATAGATGAGATACATAGATTTAACAAACTTCAGCAAGATGCACTTCTTCCATTTGTAGAAAATGGAACAGTAATATTAATTGGTGCAACAACAGAAAATCCATATTTTGAAGTAAACAAAGCTTTAATTTCTAGGTCTATGGTTTTTAAATTAACTCCACTTACTATAGAAAATGTGTTTACAATATTGAAAAATGCAATAAAAAATCCAGAAGGATTGGCAAGTTATAATATAAATATAGAAGATTTTACTTTAAAAAAGATTGCTGAAATTTCAAATGGAGATGTAAGAACTGCCCTAAATAGTTTAGAAGTTGCAGTATTAACTACACCAGTAAATAGCCAAGGTATAATAGATATAACGCCTGAAATTGCAGCAGAATGTGTTGGAAAGAAAAAAACATTATTTGATAAAAATGGGGACAGTCACTATGATAATATAAGCGCATTTATAAAATCTATGAGAGGTAGTGACCCAGATGCAACTGTATTTTATTTAGCAAGAGCAATAGAGGGAGGAGAAGACCCAGTATTTCTTGCAAGAAGAATTGTTATTGCAGCTGCAGAAGAAGTAGGACTTGCTAATCCAAATGCATTAGTAGTAGCAAATAGCGCAATGCAAGCAGTAGCTTCTGTAGGTATGCCAGAGGCAAGAATAATATTATCAGAAGCTGCGGTATATGTAGCTACTTCTAAAAAATCAAATGCAACATATTTAGCAATTAATAAGGCATTAGAAGATGTAAGAACAAAAGATACAGGAGAAATTCCTATGCATATAAGAAATGCACCAGCAAATGGAATGCAAGATTTTGGATATGGACAAGGATACAAATATCCTCACGACTATCCAAACCACTATGTAGAACAACAATATCTTCCAAATAAAATGTTGGGTACAAAATATTATATAAAAGATGAAACAATAGATTAGCGGAAGGAATGGGACAGCCCCCTTTTGTCCGGATTTTAAAATCCGAACAAAAGGGGGCTGTCCCATTCCTTCCGCTTCTTATTTTTGGTTATCTGGAATATATTCTAGCAATTCAGAAATTTCACAATTAAATGCTTTGCAAATATTGTTTAAATGTTTTACATCAATTCGCTTTACTTCTTCATAATACATTTTTGAAATTGTTGCTGGTCTTATTCCTGTCATTTCAGATAAACATTTTTGTGTCATCTTATTTTTTCCTAGTAAATCAGATATTTTTATTTTAATCATAAAATCTCACCACTTTTTTTAAAAATTTGCCTAAATTTTATCATTTAATGTTTTAAAATAACATGGATTAAAATTAATATAACGATAAAGGTAATAAAAAGTTGCCTACCAGTAAAAATAGAAATGGTTTGTTAAAAATGGGAGTATAAAATTATGAAATTTCGTAAAACTAAAGATATGAAAAGTTTAGAAAATGAAAATTGGAAGGCAAATAGCCAAAAATATTTAAAGGAATTACAAGCTTTTTTAGATAAAGCAGAAAATATAGAAAACGAAGAACTAAGAAAAGAAGTAATATTTCAAATGTTGAAGTGTGATAACGAACTAACCTTACTTGCAGAAGAAATGTTTGAGAAATACAAATCTGATAGAGAAAAAAGTCTAAAAGAATATGAAGATGATTAAAAAAATATCTTTAGGAATAATAGCAGGATTCATTAGTGGATTATTTGCATCAGGAGGGGGAATGATAGTAGTTCCTGCTTTTGTGCATATATTTAATTTGAAAGAATCAGAAGCTAGGGCAACATCTGTTTTTGTAATTTTACCAATGGTTATAGCAAGTGGATTATTCTATTATAATAACAACTATGTGGATTGGAATATAGGAATAAAATGTGCTATTGGTGGTATTATAGGAGGAGTAATAGGAGCAAAATTATTAAAAAAATTATCTGATAAAGTTTTGAAAATAATATTTATTGTATTTTTAGGTTATGTGTCTATAAAAATGGTAGTTTAAAATAAGAGGATAAAAATGTTAGAATTTTTTACAGGAGTAATTTCAGGAACTGTAAGTGGAACAGGTATGGGAGGAGGAACAATTCTAATTCTTATACTTTCTATTTTTATGGGAATAGATCAACATATAGCTCAAGCAACTAACTTAGTATTTTTTGTTCCTACATCTATTAGTGCTATTATTACTACATTTAAAGAAAAATTAATAAATTGGAAAATTGGTATTCCAGTTGCTATATCTGGAATTGTTGGTGCAATAATAGGTGCTAAAATATCGGTAAATATGGATGTAAATAAATTAAAGAAGTATTTTGGAATTTTTTTAATATTTATTACAATATATGAAATTTATTCTCTAGCAAAGAAGTATAAGATTACTAAAAAGAGTAATAATAAATTGTGATTTGAACAGAAGTGTGAAGTGAGAGGTGCGAAGTGTGAAATTAAGGGGAAATTTACAAAGATTGTACCTAAAAGCACACCTCACACATCCCACATCACACCGCTAAAATCCAATTTTCAAAACCAAGAAAGGAGAAAATTTTTATGAAATTTGTTAAAGGTATGATTATAGGTACAATGGTGGCAGCAGGTGTTGCTATGATGTATAATGATGGAATGATGAACAAAAAAAGGATTATGAAAAGAGGAAAACAATTAGCTAAAAAAATGGGTGGATTTTAAAAATAGACTATTGGGGTCTGTCCCCTTTAGTCTATTTTTATTTTCTTTGAAAAGCTTTTTACATTTTAGCAGTTAGGTTTAAAATTATCTTTTTCATAGTCTTCTTTTTTATCGTCTTTATAATCTTTACATTTGTCATCACAATCTAATTTTAAACCTTTTAAGCATTTGCCAGTTCGCTTACATTCTTTACATATTTTTACATGTTTTACTTTGTCTGCCCAAACTTGTATTTCGTAAGATTTATCTGGACAAAGTGGACCAAATACAAATTCTCCATCTTTATCTGTAAAAGTATGAGAAACTGGTTTTCTTTCTTCTTTTCCATACTCATAACATACTTCAATAAGTTTTACTACAGCATTTTCTACAGGATCTTTGTAACAATCTTTTATAATACCATAAATAACATTTCTATTATCTTCTGGAATAGTAATTTCTAAATCAAATTGTTTACCTTTTTCAATAAATCCATCTACTTTAACTACAGGACAAAAATCTTTTTCAAAATCCATGTTTTATCATTTCCTTTCTTTGAAATATAGCTTTTAGCTTAATATATAATATGTAATAATAAGTAAAAAAGTGATATAATTTGTGGATTTTTAAAAAAACTAAAAAAATGTTGATAAAAAATTTGTTTTAATATATGATATATAATAATAAAATTAATGTAGTGCATGATTAGAATTATAATGGGCGGAAATAGATTCCGCCCCTACAATTTGTTAAAAACGAAAAAGGTGGGAAAAATGTATTTAAAAAGACTAGAATTACAAGGGTTTAAATCATTTGCAGATAAAACAGTATTAGAATTTATGCCAGGTATTACAACAGTAATAGGACCAAATGGTTCTGGAAAAAGTAATATATCTGATAGTATTAGATGGGTTCTTGGAGAGCAAAGTATGAAATCCCTAAGAGGAGCAAAGTCAGAAGATATAATTTTTGCAGGAACTCAAAACAGAAAATCATTAGGATTTGCAGAAACTTCAATTGTTATAGATAACACAGATGGAAAATTACCAATAGAATATTCAGAAGTTACTGTTACAAGAAGAATATATAGAAGTGGAGAGTCTGGATATTATATTAATAAAACTCCATGTAGATTAAAAGATGTATTAGAACTATTTATGGATACAGGTATAGGAAGAGACCGGTTATTCAATAATTGGGCAAGGAAAAATAGATGAAATATTAAGTAATAAATCAGAAGATAGACGTGCTATATTTGAAGAAGCAGCAGGAATTGTAAAATATAGAGCAAGAAAAAATGATTCTGAAAAGAAATTAGAACAGACAAAAGTAAATCTTTTAAGAATAAATGATATTTTATCAGAAATAGAAGTAAATATAGAACCTTTAAAAAAACAATCTGAAAAAGCAAAGAAATTTTTGGATTTAAGAGAAGAATTAAAAGGAATAGAAATAGGACTATTCTTATTTAACATAGATAATTATAAAGAAAAAATTGCAGAAATTACAAAAGATATAGATATTTTTGTAAATCAAAACGATAACGAAGAAGCAAAAATGCAAGACAGACAAAACCAAAAAGAAAAGTTAAAACTAGCATTAGATGAAATTACAGTAAAAATAGAAGAAACTCAAAACTTAGGTTTTGAAATGAGAGAAAAACAAGAAAAAATTAATTCAGAAATTAGTATTGCAAATGAAAGAATTTCAAACAATAAAGAAAATTATGATAGATATTTAAAAGAAATAGAAGAAGTTTCTTTAAGAATAACAGAGCTAGAAGAAGAAAAGAAACAAAGATTAGAAAAAAAGACTAATTTATCTTCAAACAGAGAAAAATTTGCAAAAGAATTAGAAGAAAAAGAACTAGAACTAGAAAAAATTACTGCAAAATTATCATCAGAAGAAAAAGTAATAGAAGAAAAGAAAAAGAAAGTAGAAGAAAATACAGATTTAAAATACGAAAAAGCTACAGATATAAATACACAAGAAGTAAATTATGAGAATTTAGAAAAAAGAGAAAAAACAGTAAAAAATGAAATATCAGATACTATTTCAGTATTAGATCAAAAAAGATTAGAAAAAGATGAAATATCTAAAACTTTTTATGAAATAGAAGCAAAAAGAAATGAAGCTACAAAGAATTTAGAAGAAATAAATAAAAAAAGAGAAACAAGTATTGCTAAATTAAAAGAATATCAAGACAAAATAAATTTACTATCAACAGATTTAAGAGTTAAAGAATCAAAATTAAAATTCTTAAGTGATATGGAAAAAGAAAAAGAAGGATATGCAAGAAGTGTAAAATCTTTATTATTAGATTGCGAAAGAGATGGAAACCTTAAAAAAGGTATGCATGGCGTTTTAGCAAATATTATATCAGTTCCAAAAGAATATGAAACTGCAATAGAAATGACTCTTGGGCAAGTTCTTCAAAATATAGTTACAGAAACCGAAGAAGACGCAAAAAAATTAATAGAACATTTAAGAAAGAATAATTTGGGAAGAGCATCATTTTTACCTATTTCTTCTGTAAAAGGAAAAAAAGTAGATAAGCTAATTAAGAACAACCTAAGTGGAGTAATAGGAATTGCATCTGATTTAATAAAAGTAGACAAAAAATATGAAGGAATAATTTTAAATTTACTTGGAAGAACTGTTATAGTAGATAATATGGAGACTGCAATAGTACTTGCAAGACAAAATAGTTATTCTTTTAGAATAGTTACACTAAAAGGTGATGTAATAAATCCAAGTGGAGCAATAAGTGGTGGATCAAGCACAGTAAAATCTAATAATATAATAGGAAGAACATCCCAAATACAAGAATTGGAAAAAGAAGTAAAAGTTTTAACTAAAAAAATAGGAGATTTAGAAAAAGAAAAAGCAGATTACGAGAAATCTCAGGAAGATGTAGTAGAAGAAGTAATGGGCTTAGAGCACATTATGCAAGATACAGAAATTGTTTATGCAACAGAAAAACAAAAAGTAGTATCAATAGAAGAAAATATAGAAAGATTACAAACAAAACTTAATACTTTAAGGGAAGAATTAAAACAAATTGGTGAGAGCAAAGAACAAAGTATAAAAACTAAACAAGACCTAGAAAAAGAAATAGAAGAAATAGCGAAAGAAATAGAAGAACTTAATGTAGAAATAAAAGCTTTTTCAGATAATAATAAAGATAACCAAAAATACATAGATGACTTAAATTTTGATATTACAAATTTAAAAATATCTGTTAGTTCTTTTGATGAAAGTAATAGTTCGATAGATGAATTGCTTCAAAGAATAGACCAAGATATAGAAAATAATAAAATAAGTATTGAAAACAAAAAGGCTTTAAGAGAAAAAATATTAGAAGAGAACAAAACATTAGAAGAACAAATAATTGATTTAAATAGTCAAATAGAACAAATGAAGCAAGAAGTAGAAACAAGTGGAAGCAAAGTAGAAGAATTAAAACAAGAAAGAACTTTAAAAAATGAAGAACTTTCAAAAACAGAAGAAGAAATTACAAATCAATTTAAAATAATAGAAGATTTAAAAGCTCAAATAACAAAACAAGAAGTTAAAAAATCTAAAATAGAGTACGAATTAGAACAAATAGTTAATAAAATGTGGGAAGATTATGAAATTACTCCAAACAGTGTAGGTGAAGAATATAAAAAACCTGATAATGTAAGTGAAACTACTAAAAAGGTAAAACACTTAAGAGAAGAGATAAAAGCATTAGGAAGTATAAATATAGACTCAATTGAAGAATACAAACAAACAAAAGAAAGATATGATTTTATGTGCGAGCAAAGACTAGATTTAGAAGATGCAAGTGCAAAGCTTAGAAAAGTAATTCAGGACATGACAAAAATAATGAAAGAACAATTTGAGAAACAATTTAAAGTAATAAATAAAAACTTTGGAGAAGTATTTAGTGAATTGTTTGGCGGAGGAAAAGCTGAATTAAAACTTACAGATGAGGATAATATATTAGAGTGTGGAATAGATATAGAAGTACAACCACCAGGAAAAAAACTTCAAAACATGACACTTCTATCAGGTGGAGAAAAAGCATTTACAGCAATTGCGTTGTTATTTGCAATATTAAAAATAAATCCAGCACCATTCTGTGTGCTAGATGAAATAGAAGCGGCACTTGATGATGTAAATGTATATAGATTTGCAGATTATTTAAAAAAATTTACAAAAGACACACAATTTTTAGTAATAACACATAGAAAAGGAACAATGGAAGCAGCAGATACAGTTTATGGAATTACAATGGAAGAAAACGGAATATCAAAACTTCTTTCTATGAAATTAAAATAGGTTTTAGAACACAACTGAAAATGTAGAGATAATGTAGGGGTCGCCGTTCTCGGCGACCCGATGCATCGTAGGAATTACCTTGATATAAATTTAGAATATTTAACAGGTTTGCGGGTCACTGTGGGCAGTGACCACTACAATGTTTGCAACAAATTGTAAAAACAGTAAATAAAGCACAAAAAAATATTGACAAAAGTGTAAAAGATATGGTAAAATATTCATCTGTAAGCCGCATAAGCTAGGTTTTAAAACTATTTAAGTAATAGTTACCTAGGTTTAATCTTAGCGAGTATTAGTAAAATGGAGGTCGTATAAAGTATGTACGCAGTAATTGAAGCTTGTGGAAAGCAATACAAAGTAGAAGAAAAAGATGTAGTATTTTTCGAGAAATTAGATGTAGAAGAAGGTAAAAAAGTTACTTTTGATAAAGTAATATTAGTAGCTGATGATGGAAAAGTACAAGTTGGAAATCCTTATGTAAAAGGTGTAAAAGTAGAAGGAAAAGTAGTTTCTCACGGAAAAGGTAAAAAAATAATAGTTTTCAAAATGAAACCTAAAAAGAATGAAAGAAAGAAACAAGGACATAGACAACCTTATACAAAAGTTGAAATTACTTCAATAAAAATAGCTACAGCGAAAACTACAGCTGCTAAAGAAGAAAAACCAGCAGCAAAAACTACAGCTAAAGAAACAAAAACAGAAAAAAAAGAAGTATAAAATTAACGAAACAAATAAATTGATTACAATTTTAAGAGAGGTGAATTTAAATGGCACATAAAAAAGGTCAAGGTAGTGTTAAAAACGGAAGAGATAGTGAGTCTAAACGTTTAGGTGTAAAAAGAGCAGATGGACAATTTGTTCTTGCAGGAAATATATTAGTAAGACAAAGAGGAACAAAAATATATCCAGGTACAAATGTAGATAAAGGTAGTGATGATACATTATTTGCATTAGTTGATGGAACAGTTAAGTTCGAAAGAAAAGGTAAAGACAAAAAACAAGTAAGTGTTTACCCAGTAGATGCAGAATAAATAAATTTAAGAACTCTTCAAAATTGTATTTGAAGAGTTTTTGTATTTTGGATATAGACAAAACATTTATATTGTAATAATAAAAAAAATAATATATAATATTATAGAAATTGGAAATTGCAAAAGGCGAAAGGGGAAAATTTTATGAGCAAAAAAGTAATACTAAGTGGAATACAATCTACAGGAAAACTTACACTTGGAAATTATTTAGGAGCAATAGATAATTGGGTACATATGCAAGAAGAATATGATTGTTATTATATGATAGCAAATCTTCATACTTTGACTGTTAGAAATAACCCAGAAGAATTAAAAAATAATACTTTAAAAATACTTGCTACATATATAGCTGCAGGATTAAACCCAGAAAAAAATACTTTATTTATTCAATCACAAGTAAAGGAACACGCAGAACTTGGATGGATATTAGATTGTTATACATATATGGGAGAATTATCTAGAATGACACAATTTAAGGATAAATCAGCAAAACATGCAGATAATATAAATGCAGGGTTATTTACTTATCCAGCACTAATGGCAGCAGATATATTATTATATCAAGCAGACTTAGTTCCAGTAGGAGAAGATCAAAGACAGCATTTAGAAATAACAAGAGACTTAGCCGAAAGATTTAATAAAATATATGGAAAAACATTTGTAGTACCAGAAGCTTATGTAAGAAAAGAAAGTGCAAGAATAATGGGACTTCAAGATCCAACAAGTAAAATGAGCAAAAGCGCTACAAACCCAAATGATGTAATATTTGTAGAAGATGAACCAGAAATAATATTAAAGAAATTTAAAAAAGCAGTAACAGATTCAGAAAACAAAGTAAAATTTGATCCAGAAAACAAACCAGGAGTAAGCAATCTTATGCAGATATATGCATCTATTACTGGAAAAACAATGGAAGAAATAGAGAATGAGTTTGAGGGAAAAGGCTATGGAGATTTTAAAATGACAGTTGCAAACTCTGTTATTGATAAATTAAAACCAGTTCAAGAAAAATATAAACAAATTTTAGAAGATAAAGAATATCTAGAAAAAATATATACAAAAGGTGCAGAAAATGCTAGAAAAATAGCAGCAAAAACATTAGAAGATGTAAAAAACAAAATTGGAATTTTATAGGAGAAAAATATGTTTGTAGATTACACAAAAATTATAATTAAATCAGGAAACCGGAGGTAATGGTGCAGTTACATTCAGAAGAGAAAAATATGTAGCAGCAGGAGGTCCAGATGGTGGAGATGGTGGCAAAGGTGGAGACATATATTTTATAGTTGATCCAGATGCCAATACATTAATAAATTTTAGATATAATAAAAAATATAAAGCTGAAAGCGGACAAAATGGTAGTGGAAATAGGTGCTATGGAAAGTCTGGAGAAGATTTATATATAAAAGTACCAAGAGGAACTGTTATAAAAGACAGCGAAACTGGAAAATTAATTGCAGATTTATCAAAAGAAGGTCAATGTGAACTTATTATTCCAGGAGGAAGAGGAGGAAAAGGAAATGCTCATTTTGCAACTTCAACAAGACAAGCTCCAAGATTTGCTCAAGATGGAGAAAAAGGATTAGAAAAAGAAGTTATATTAGAATTAAAACTTTTAGCAGATGTAGGGTTAATAGGTTTTCCAAGTGTGCGGAAAGTCTACAATTCTATCAGTAGTGACATCAGCAAGACCTAAAATTGCAGACTATCATTTTACTACATTAGAACCAAACTTAGGAGTTGTAAAAACAGAATTTGGTGATAGTTTTGTATTAGCAGACATACCTGGAATAATAGAAGGCGCAAGTGAAGGAACTGGACTTGGACTTAGATTTTTAAGGCATATAGAAAGAACAAGATTATTATTACATGTAATAGATGTATCTGGTTCAGAAGGAAGAAATCCAGTAGAAGATTTTAAAATTATAAATAACGAATTAAAAAAATATAGTGAAAAATTAAGTCAAAGAAAACAAATAATAGTTGCTAATAAAATAGATGTTATGCAAGACGAAAACTTGTACAAAGAATTAGAAAAACTTGCAAAAGAAAATAATATGGAAATATTTAAAATATCAGCAGCAACAAATCAAGGACTAAAAGAATTATTTACACATGTATCTAAAATTTTAGATACTCTTCCAAAAGAAGAAATAGAAGAGGGAGAAGAAAAAAAAGTATACACATTAAAAGAAGAAAGAGAAGGATTTGAAGTAAGAAAAGAAAACGGAGAATATATAGTAGAAGGCCCTGCAATAGAAAAAATAATGAGTAGAGCAAACTTAGAAGATAACGAATCTTTATATTATTTCCAAAAAAGTATTAGATTTTTAGGAGTAGAAGAAAAATTAAAACAAATGGGAATAAAAGAAGGAGATACAGTTAGATTTATAGATTGGGAAATGGAATGGTTTGATTAGAACCATTCTTTTTTTCTTTTTTCAGACGGACTCATTTTAGTCTTTTTTAAAAGACTAAAATGAGTCCGTCTGAAAAAAGAAAAAACTTTTGTTTGACATTCAATTGTTTGTATGATAATATATAGGCAAATAAATTTTCGGGCGTGAATATTAAAAAATATTAGAGCATTTAATTGCTTAAAATGGAGGTTTTTATGAAAGAGAACGAAATGACAGATTTAAATAAAAGAGAAAGAGCTATATTAAAATTTATAGACAAACAAATAAGAGAAAAAGGATATCCACCATCAGTAAGAGAAATTGGAGAGGCAGTAGATTTAAGTTCAACTGCTACAGTACATAGTTATTTAGCAAAACTTTCTAAAAAAGGATATATAAAAAAGGAAGATCAAAAGGGAAGAACTTTAAAAGTATTAAAAGGAGGTCTTGCAGATAGTGAAAAATCTACTCCTAAACCATTATATAACGGTAGGGAATTAGTAGATGTACCAGTAATAGGGAAAATTACAGCAGGTGCTCCAATACTTGCAGTAGAAAATGTTACAGATACATTTCCTATTCCAATTGACTTTGTTGGAAATAGCGAAAGCTTTATGCTTACAGTACGTGGAGAAAGTATGATAGAAGCCGGAATTTTAGATGGAGATTATATATTAGTAAAAAGACAAAATACAGCAAGAAATGGAGAGATAGTAGTAGCGCTAATAGAAGATGAAGCAACAGTTAAAACTTTTTACAAAGAAAATAACTATATTAGATTACAACCAGAAAATAGTACAATGGATCCAATAATAGTGCCAGACTGCAAAATACTTGGGGTAGTAGGAGGAGTATTTAGAAAATTATAAAATAATAGATAGAAGGAAAAAAGAAGCCAGCATTTTAAAAAAGTTGGCTTCTTCTTTATTTAGTAGGAGAAAAATTCGGATTAATTTTCATTTCTCCAAATTGTCCATTCTCCTGTTGGACAATTATACTGGTTGCGATTGCATCTCCACCAGTAAATCATTGCTCTCAAATGTGCGGGATTGATTGTGAGAGCCCATATCGCTTCTACACAGTGGTCTAAGCGATATCTTTTTTCAATATCAGTTCCAACCTTTTTTACAACAAGGCAGGGATGATATCCCATAGAAGGATTTTCTACAGGATTTTTCCCAAACGAAACCTCATATTGGGTATCATGGGAATGAACATACCTAGGAAATATTGCCGATAGCATGTCCAAAATTTGCCAGGGCCTAAGCTTAATCTGGTGATGCAATTCAATGATTTCTATGCTACGAATGATGCATCGCCTATTGGCTTTGACCTTTAGCGTAACGGGGTAAACTAACCCAGAATTCGAAGTGATTTTGCTTGTTGCAAAACATATCATAACGAATTCCTCCAGCGCTTTTTAGGCGAACTACCCAAGGGGGCAGATAATTATATGATGATACAAAATGTATCATCTATAAAAATCATACCATAAATTTACAGAAAAAGCAATATTATGTAAATATATCGAATTATTGTATAATTAATTTCAAATAGAATAATACTACATAAGAGGTGATTAATATTGCAAAAAGATAAAAAAGTAAGAAAAAGGGAAGATATGACAAAATACGGAGAATTTGTATGTTCTACATTTCATTGGCTTCCTATAGAAAAACAAAAAGAACAAGCAAAAAAAATGGTAAATTTAACAAAAGAAAATAATAAATAAAAAAATGGTTATGCTAAATTTAGGTGACTATTATATGAAAATTTTAAAAAAGATAATTTTAATTATAGTTTTGTTAATACTTTTAATATATGTAACAAATATAACTTCTATACCAGATAGTATAATTTTATTTAAAGGGGAGAATTTAAATTTGAATACTGTATTTGGAGTTAATATAGTAGAGAAAAATTATAAAGCAGTTCAGGCATCTAGCAATTTAAATAATAATGAGGTTTTAGAAACAAAAACTGTTAGTTTAAGTTTATTTAATATAATTAATATAAAAGAAATTGAAGTAAATACTATTCCAAATACAAAAGTAATACCACTTGGAAATTCAATTGGATTAAAACTATATACAAGTGGAGTGTTGGTAGTAGGAATGACAGAAATTGAAGGTAAAAAACCATATGAAAACACAGGGATAGAAGAAGGCGATATGATAGTAGAAATAAATCAAAAAGAAGTTACATGTACGGCTGAACTGATAGATAGCGTAAATAATTCGAATGGAGAAGATTTGAATATTAAATATGTAAGAGATGGAGTAGAATATATGGCAAATATAGAACCTATAAAAACAGAAGATAATGAATATAAGTTAGGATTATGGGTAAGAGATGGAGCCGCAGGAATAGGAACAGTTAGTTATTATGAACCGTCAACAAAACAATATGCTGCATTAGGTCATGGAATTATAGATATAGATACACAAGAACTTATTAATATATCTAGTGGAGAATTAGTTACATCTAAAATAGCTTCAATAGTAAAAGGAGAAGAAGGAATTCCTCGGAGAGATAAAAGGTAGCATAGTAAATCGGAAAAACTATAGGTAATGTTGGGATAAACACAGAGTTTGGAATATATGGAAATATTACAAATATAAGTCAGCTTAATATTGACAGTAGTAATGAATTAGAAGTAGCGAGAAGAGATGAAATAAAAACAGGAAATGCAATGGTTTTATTAAATTTAGAAAATGGAATAAGAAAAGAGTATAGTATAAAAATTGAAAAAATTTATAAAAATAATAATTCTAATAATAAAAGTATGTTAATAAAAGTTACAGATGAAGAACTATTAAACTTAACAGGAGGAATAGTACAGCGGAATGAGTGGAGCACCAATAGTGCAAAATAATAAATTTATAGGGGCAGTAACACATGTATTAGTAAATGACCCTACAACAGGATATGCCGTGTTTGCAGATTTAATGATAAAACAATCAAGAGAAATACAGTAAAATAATTTTAAATATTGTAGAGAAAATGTAGGGGTCGCAGAGCTCATGCATACAGCTCCTGAAAGGAGCAAAGTTCCAACAGGGCTAGCATCTTCGGCGACCCGAAAGATTGTATAAAATGTTTTGTCACAAAAAGTAATTTGATGTCATAATATATACTATCCTAATATAGTAGGAGGTGCTTATATTATGGAACCACAAGTAGATATATGCTTTAAGAGAGAAAAAGACAAAAAAAGAAGATGTTGCATAGATTTAGTAATATTCGTAGTATCAATATTATTAGCATTTGGAATAGGATTAATAATTGGAGCATTAACAGGACTTGTAGCATTCTTAGGAATTGGCGCAATTGTTTTATTCTTGGTAACACTTTTAATACTATTAATAATTAGAATTATAATGCTAATATGTTGTGGCAAAAAGAAAGATTGCTGCTAATTGTAAATAAAAATATCCCTTGCAATTTTATTGTAAGGGATATTTTACTTGAATTTTTGTTAATTTTATTAGAAATATTGTAAAAACCAATAATTTAATATAGAATAAACTGTAGTAAATTAGAAAAGGAGAAAGTATTATGGCTGAGATTTTAGATGGAAAGAAAGTTGCAAAAAAAATTAGAGAAGAATTAAAAAAAGAAGTTATAGAACTTAAAGAAAAAGGAATAAGACCTAAACTTGCTGTAATAATGGTAGGTAATGATTCAAGTTCTAAAATATATGTAAAAAATAAAAGCTTAGCTTGTGAAGAAATTGGAATAGAGTATGAAGAATATTTATTACACGAAACAACAACTATGCAAGAACTGTTAAATCTTATAGATAAATTAAATGAAGATAAAAGTATTAATGGAATATTACTTCAGAGCCCAATACCAAAATCTTTAGATATAAACGAAGCATTTAAAAGAATTGCTCCGGAAAAAGATGTTGATGGATTTAATCCATGTAATGTTGGAAAACTTTGCTTAGGACAAGATACTTTTGTTTCTTGTACACCTTATGGAATTATAAAATTACTAGAAGAATACAATATAGATTTAGAAGGAAAAGATGCTGTTGTTGTTGGGAGAAGTAACATTGTAGGTAAACCAATGATGCAATGTTTATTAAACAAAAATGCAACAGTAACAGTTTGCCATTCTAAGACATATAAGCTAGAAAGAGTAACAAGTAAAGCAGATGTATTAGTAGTTGCAATAGGTAGACCAAAGTTTATAACAAAAGATATGGTAAAAGAGAATGCAATAGTAATAGATGTTGGAATTAATAGAGGTGAAGATGGAAAAATATGTGGAGATGTGGATTATGAAGAAGTATCAAAAGTAGCATCATATATAACTCCAGTTCCAGGAGGAATAGGTCCAATGACTATTGCAATGCTTATGAGCAATATTGTAAAAGCTGCAAAGAGTAAAATTTAAAAGATTTGCAGGTGTAGTAAGAACTATAATGAATACAGGAATGTATAGTGTAGGGGTCGCTGCCTACAGCGACCCGTTATGAATTGTAGGGGCGAACTGTGTTCGCCCGAAAGTGAAAAGTTAATAGTTAATAGTGAATAGTACAAAATTTGCTTTGCAAATTTTGATGGGGGCAAAACTAATATAAGCGAGGTATAATTTATGAAAGACGCAAAATATTGGATATGGTTTTCTAGAATAGAAAATCTAACCCCTAAAAATTTGATAGAATTATTAATAAAATTTGAAACACCAAAAAACATATTTAATAAAACTAAAGAAGAATTAATCGCAAATGGAGTAAAAGAAAAAGATGCAATAAAAATAACTGATTTAAAGTATAAATGTAATTTAGATAAGTACTTAGAATATATGCAAAAAAATGATATAGAAATGCTTACAATTTACGATAAAGAATATCCAAAAAAATTAAAAGAAATTTATGATCCTCCTGCTGTTTTATACATAAAAGGAAGTAAAGAAGTATTAAAAGAAAAGGCAATTGCTATTGTTGGATGTAGACAATGTACAAAGTATGGAGAATTTGTAGCAAAAAATATAGCATATAACTTGTCTTTAAATAATATTAATATAATAAGTGGACTTGCAAAAGGAATAGATACATATTCTCATATGGGATGTTTAAAAGGAAATGCAAAAACAATAGCGGTAGTAGGTTCAGGTCTTGATAGAGTATACCCAGAAGAAAATAGAAAATTGTTTAATGAAATAGTAAATAGTGGAGGAACTATAATATCTGAATATGTTATAGGAACAAAACCTTTAGCACAGAATTTTCCTAAAAGAAATCGTATTATAAGTGCGCTTTCAGAAGGGGTAGTTGTAGTAGAAGCAAAACAAAAAAGTGGAACACTAATTACTGTAGATTTTGCCTTAGAACAAGGAAGAGAATTATATATAGTTCCAGGAAATATAAATAGTGCCAATTCCTACGGAACAAATGAATTAATAAAACAAGGAGCCAAACTTATAACATGTATAGAAGACATTTTAGAAGATTTGCAATAAACATTTGAATTTTAATGTTATATATAATATAATAATATATATTTTATAGGAGGTAATGAAAAATGCCTAAAAAAAATAATGGAAAAAGAAGTAAAACAAATAAAAAAGAAAATATATCAAAAGAGTATAATGTAAAAAATAAAAAACCAAATGCAAAAACAAAAAAAATAGTAAAAAGAATTTTAATAACAATTTTACTACTTATATTAATATTAGCAGGAGTAGCTTTTGGAGTATTATATGGGGTAGTAAAAGAAGCAAAAATAAGTGTTTCAGATATGGCATTAAAAAATGAAAATTCGATTATACTTGATAATGCGGGCAATACTGTTGCAATACTTAGTGGGGATGAGAATAGAAGTTTTGTAAGTATATCTGAGATGGCAGAATACTTACCAGTAGCGTTTGTATCTATAGAAGATGAAAGATTTTATGAGCACATGGGAGTAGATGTAAAAAGAACAATAGGAGCAACAGTAAAATATGCATTAAGTAAAATAGGAATAGGCTCTTCTAGTTATGGAGGAAGTACAATAACTCAGCAAGTAATTAAAAACTCAACACAAGAAAAAGATAGAACTTGGCAAAGAAAAGTAAAAGAAATTGCAAGAGCATATTACATAGAAAAAGAGTTATCAAAAGACCAAATTTTAGAGTTATATTTAAATTTAATATATATGGGTGGAAATACCAATATATATGGAGTAGAGGTTGCTTCTAATTACTACTTTTCTAAGAGTGCAAAAGACTTAGATTTAGCAGAATGTGCATTCTTAGCAGGTATAAATAATACACCAAATAGTTATGACCCATTTATAGAAGATAATACAAAGAATTTAGAAAAGATAAAAACAAGAACAAAAACAGTTCTTAATAAAATGAACGAATTAGGTAAAATAAAGACAAAGGAAGAATATGATGCGGCAATTGCAAAAGTAGATGCAGGTTTAACATTTAACAAAGGAACAGTTTCACAAAACATATATTCTTACCATACAGATGCAGCTATAATGCAAATAGTTAATCAACTTATGGAAGAAAAAGATTTAAATAGAAATGCTGCAGAGTTATATTTATATAGTGGTGGATTTACAATATATACAACACAAGATACTAATTTGCAAAATATAATGCAATCTGAATTTGAAAAAGATAAATATTTAGTATCAGGTAGAGATAAAAAGAAAGATGGAACATTAGTTAATGAACATTCAGAAGCGGGAATGACATTAATAGATTATAAAACAGGATATGTACTTGCAACATGTGGTGGACTTGGAGAAAAAACAACATCATTAGGATATAATAGAGGTACACAATTAGTAAAACAAACAGGGTCATCTATGAAACCACTAGCAGTAGTTGCTCCAGGTATAGATCAAGGAATAATAACTGCAGCTACAGTATTTGATGATGTACCTACGAGCTTTGGAAGATACACACCTAAAAACTATAATTATTACAGAGGGCTTCTTACAGTTAGACATGCAATAGAAAGTTCACAAAATATTCCTATGGTAAAAGGAATTCAAAAGATAGGAACAAAAAATTCTTTAGAATTCTTAAAAACATTAGGAATTTCAGGATTAGATGATGAAAAAGATGATAATTTACAATTATCATTAGGAGGATTGACTAAAGGAACAAATCCATTAGAAATGGCTGCAGCATATGGAGCAATTGCAAATGATGGTGTATATATAACTCCTACATTTTATACTAAAGTTGTTGATGGGGATGGAAATATAGTATTAGAACCAAAACAAGAATCTAGGACAGTAATGTCTTCGTCAGCAGCATATGTTGTAAAAGAAGTGTTAACACAACCAGTAAAAAGTGGAACAGCAACAAATTGTTCAATTTCAGGAATGAGTGTTGCAGCAAAAACAGGAACAACAAATAATGATTATGATAGATGGCTTTGTGGATTTACTCCATATTATGCAGCGGCAACTTGGTATGGATTTGACGACAACGAAACCGTTAGAGGATGGGGAACAAGTCCAGCATCACAAATATGGGCATCTGTTATGAAACAAGCACATAGTGGTTTGAAAGGAAAATATTTTTCTGCTACAAGACCAAGCAATGTAGTTACTGCAAAAATATGTAAAGATTCTGGACTAATTGCAACAGATGTATGTAAGGAAGATCCAAGAGAAGATAGAACTTATACAGAATATTTTGTAAAAGGTACTGTTCCAACTAAAACTTGTGAATGCCATGTAAAGGTAGATATATGCAAAGAAACAGGATTACTCGCAAATGAATTTTGTACAGAAAAAGAATCAAAAGTATTTATTACAAGACCAGATTATGAAACAAATACTTCTTGGAAAAAGGCAAAAGATGCAGAGTACATGCTTACTATAAAAGACTCTTGTACAGTTCATAAAGAAACACCTGATACAACAAAACCAGTTATTAAATTAAATGGAGAAGAAACTATTACAATAAAATTAAATGATACTTATAAAGATGCAGGGGCAACTGCAACAGACGATAAAGATGGAGATATAACAAATAAAATAGTTATAACAGGAAAAGTAGATACAAGTAAAGCAGGAACATATATTATAACTTATACTGTAGAAGACTTAGCTAAAAATGTTGCAATAGCAAAAAGAACTGTTATTGTAAAGGCAAATCAAGTAGAACCAGAACCACAGCCAGAACCTGAGCCAGAGCCAGAACCAACTCCAACTCCGACTCCGGAACCAAATCCTGAACCACAGCCAGACCAAAATGAGACAGTAAACAATACAGGAGTTAATTAAATAAGTATAATAGTTATAGAAGCATTTTAAATATATAGATAGGGGAGAAAAAATGAATAATATATATTTTTATAATACATTAACCAAAACAAAAGATGAGTTTAAGCCTTTAGAAGGAGATATAGTTAGAATATATACTTGTGGTCCTACTGTATATAAAGATGCAACCATTGGAAATATGAAATCATATATATTTATGGATACTTTAAGAAGAGTATTAAAATATAATGGATATACATTAAAACATGCAATGAATATAACAGACGTAGGGCATTTAGTATCAGATGGAGATGAAGGAGAAGACAAAATGGTAAAAGCAGCAAAAGAAGAAAAGAAAACTCCTTTAGAAATTGCAGCATTTTATACAGAAAAATTCTTAAAAGATTTTGAAAGTTTAAATATAGATAAACCAGAAATAATATGTAAGGCAACAGACCATATAAAAGAAATGGAAGAATTTGTTCAAAAATTATTAGATAATGGGTATGCATATGAAACATCTACAGCAATATATTTTGATGTATCAAAATTAGATAAATATGGTATTCTTTCTGGAATAGACTTAAGGAATCAAATGGCAGGAGCAAGAGTAGAAGTAGATGAAGAAAAAAGAAATCCATATGATTTTGCACTTTGGATAAAAGCGCCAGAAAATCATATAATGAAACGGGAAAGTCCATGGGGGTTATGCTATCCAGGATGGCATATAGAATGTTCTACAATGAGCAATAAATATTTAGGAGAAGTTTTTGATATACATACAGGTGGAATCGATTTAGTTCCAACACACCACGAAAACGAAATTGCACAAAGTAAAGGTTGTACAGGAAAAGTACCAGCAGCATTTTGGATGCATTGTGAGTTCTTGTTAATAAATGGTGGAAAAATGTCAAAAAGTTTAGGTAATGCATATTTAGTTCAAGATATTATAGATAAAGGATATGAAGCGCTTGCATACAAAATGATGTGCTTTACTTCTCATTATAGAAACAAATTAAACTTTACATGGGAAGCATTAGAAAGTAGCCAAAACTCATTAAATAAATTAAGAGAAGGTTATCAAAAACATAATGAAGGAAATAGCCAAATAGAAGAAAGTGTAATAGAAGAATATAAAAATAAATTTATAGAAGCAATTAATGATGACTTAAACATGCCAGTTGCAATGAGTGTAATTTGGGATGTAATAAAAAATCCAAACAAATCAAAACAATTAGCTGAATTACTATTAGACTTTGACAAAGTACTAGGAGTAAATATTGAAAAAACTACTACAAAAAAAGAAGTGGAATTACCAGAAGAAATAAAAGCATTAATAGAGCAAAGAAAAGAAGCACGCCAAAATAAAGACTGGGCATTATCAGACAAAATAAGAGACGAATTAAAAGAAAAAGGATATATAGTAAAAGATACAAAAGACGGAATGACAATCGAGCGTCTGGACGTGAGGTCATAAAATTGCATTTTGATAAAAATGCAATTTTTGCCTCCGTCCCAGCGATTGGAGAAAGATGCAACATAAATATATTGCATACGTTGTAGGGATCGCTGCCCACATCGACCCGAAATAAAATATTGAACGAAATTTATTGCATACACTGTAGGGGCGACCATTGGTCGCCAGGCGTGCAATGCACGCCCCTACAAATTTAAATAAAATTATTAAATCAATAATTATCGGAGGAATTATATGGGAAAGAGAGAAAAATACATAAATTGGGATGAATACTTTATGGGAATAGCATTACTATCTGCAGAAAGAAGCAAAGACCCAAATTCACAAGTAGGAGCATGTATAGTAAGCGAAGATAACAAAATATTATCAATAGGATATAATGGCTTTCCGGTTCGGATGTTCAGATGATGAAATATCATGGGAAAGAGAAGGAGATTTTGCAGACACTAAATATCCATATGTATGCCATGCAGAACTAAATGCAATATTAAATTACACAGGTTCAACAATAAAAGGAAGCAAAATATATGTAGCACTATTTCCATGTAATGAATGTGCAAAAGCAATAATACAATCTGGAATAAAAGAAGTAATATATAAATGTGATAAATATAGAGATACAGATTCAGTAAAAGTTTCTAAAAAAATGTTTGACATGGCAGGAGTAAAATATACTCAGTACCAATCAAGAGGAATAAAATTAGAAATGGATTTATAATAATTATAAAATTTGTACGGGCAGGGATTATATCTCTGCCTAAAATAATGCAATAAATAATTGCAAATGTTGTAGGGGTCGCAGCCCTCGGCGACCCGCAAATAGAAAACAACACAAAAACAAATGCAAACATTGTAGGGGCGATTTTAATCGCCCGCTCTTCGAAGGCTTTTCTTAAAATATATAATAAATCAAGCTAAAATATTAATTTTTGAAAATGAATTCTCATTTGTCAAAAATTAATTATTTTAGCTTTTAACATTTTAATGAAAATTTAAAAATTTTCATTAAATCGAAGAGGTGCTTACAATTATTAAATTATACAGCCGAAACTAGTTAAAAAATATATAATTATAAATAAACATAAAAACTATTAAAAAATAAAAAATCATATGATAACATCCTTATATAAAATGTAGGGGCAGGGCTTGCTCTGCCCGAACAAAAGAAAGGATGGAATAACAAATGCAAAAATTAAGAGAGAAATTAAATGCAAAATCTGTAGGGGCAGGTCTTGTGCCTGCCCAAAATAAAGGTATCACCCTAATCGCTCTAATAATCACAATTATTGTTATGCTAATATTAGTAGGAGTAACAATAAATGTTGTCCTAAATGGAGGATTATTTGAAAAGGCAGAGTATGCATCAGAACAAATGCAAATAGAAGCAGAAAAAGAAGAATTATTATCAGCAGTAGTAGCAGCAATAGGAACAGATGGAAAAGTGAGTATTCCTTATTTAGATGATAATTTACCAGAAGGCTGGTCAGGATCAGGTGGAACATATCTAAGCCCAAAAGAAAATACTTACACAGTAGATGCAAATGGAAAAATAACATATATAGGAAAAATAGAAGAAAATAAACCAAATGAATTTGATTGGGGCAGTGTCGAATTAATAGTAGATACAAGTACAGAATATGAATCAGCAGATTTAGGAGCTATAGTGACCTTTTCAATACATGGAAAGTTATTAGTGAAAGCAGATGGAGTAGAATTATTTACAATAGATGCAACAGATGAAAACAATATAGTTAATGGAGAAATAAATTATTCGACTGAAATAGATGGAACTTTAACAAATGTAATAGTAAAAATGAATGAAAACAATACAGATATAGATGTTACAATAGAGGGACTAGGAACTATTACTTTTGTAAAAATAGAAGTAGATAATATAACTGTATTTTCAAATGAAGAAGTATTAAAAAGACTAGGAATAACAGATAATACAGGAACGTATACAGGTACTTGGACAAAAATAGGAGAAGTAGATGGAAAAATAAAATTAGTATCATCAAGAAATGTAGCAAATTGTATTTTAGGAGGAAATGATCCAAGAGCAACAGACTCCACAGTTAAAGATTCACTAGAAGCAGGAGCTAGAGATATAGAAATAGCTAAATGGTCATATAAACATCTGGTAGAGACATTAGATATAGTAGCACAAGAAGAAACAGGAATAAATAGTGCAGAGAGTATAAAAATAGAAGATATATATGATATAATTGGGGAAGAAAATATAGATAGAGGAACAAATTATGGAACTCTATGGAACTATTATTTTTATAATGGAACTGTATGGTCAAAATATTCAACGGGTGTAGATGATAAGCGGAGATATAAAATGGTCTACGGCGTATAATACGAGTGATGAATCAAGAGGATTTCTAGATAAAGATGGCGAAATAATAGTAATAGATTCACAAGGAGATGAAATAACATTAATATTTAATACTTTTTCTTATGAATTTGGAGAAGAACAAAAAACACAATTAAAGTCTTTAGTTAGGGGACAAGATTATTGGTTAGCTTCTCGTTGTAATGCTTGTAGTGATGGACATGAGGATTATCGTGTTCTATATAGTAACTGTGATGAAATGGATAAATTTATAGGTGACGCACTGTTATGCGATTGGTGGAATGCATCATGTCCAGGCGAAAAAGGTGTTCGTGCAATAGTACTAATTCCTAGTGAATAAGAAAAAAGTGAAGAATACAAATGGTTATGAAAGTAGCATAGAAATTAGTTTCTGTGCTACTTTTTATATAATAAATTTTCCCATATATCTATTGTAAAAATGGACAAACTAGTATAAAATATAATCGTTAAATTGGAGGAAAAATATGAATTTAGTAAATGAAAAAAATATAGAAAAATATAATGAATTTTTAAAAAAACATGATAGATGTAATTTTCAGCAATCTGTAGAATGGGGAAAAGTAAAAGAAGCTTGGAAAAATGAAATTGTTTTGGCAGAAGATAAAGATGGAAATATAGTTGGAGCAATTAGTGTTTTAATTAGAAAAATACCTATTTTCGGAAACATGATGTATGTATCTAGAGGTCCAATTTGCGATATACATGATAAGAAAGTGCTTGAAGACTTAACAAATGAGCTTAAAGAACTTGCAAAAAAGTATAAAGCATTTATTTTAAAAATGGAGCCAGATGTAAAAAGTGACGATGAAGAGTTTAGAGAGATAGTAAAAGAATTAGGATATAAAATAAAAGATGATGCAAAAAACTTTAGTGAAGCAATACAACCAAGATATGTATTTAGATTAGATTTAAAAGGTAAAACAGAAGATGAAGTATTTAAAGCATTTCATCAAAAAACTAGATACAATGTAAGACTTGCAACTAAGAAAGGTGTTGTTATAAAGGAAGGAACAAGAGAAGATTTAAAGGATTTCCACGAAATAATGAAAGTTACAGGAAAAAGAGATGATTTTATAATAAGACCATTATCATATTTTGAAAAAATGTATGATGAATTAGGTGAACATGTACATTTACTTATGGCATATTACGAAGATAAACCAATTAGCGGTATATTTAATATAGATTATGGTAATAAAGTTTGGTATCTATATGGAGCAAGTAGTAACGAACATAGAAATTTAATGCCAAATTATTTATTGCAATGGGAAGGAATAAAATATGCAATAGATCAAGGTAAAGATATGTATGATTTTAGAGGAGTAGTAGGAGTAGTTGATGAATCACATCCTCAATATGGACTATACAGATTTAAAAAAGGATTTGATGCAGAATTTACAGAATTTATTGGGGAGATATATATCAAATTTAAACCTTTAACATATAAACTATATAAATTTTCAGAAAAAATGTTTAAAATGATTAGATGGACAATTAGAAAACTAAAAGGAGAATTAAAATAAATATGAAATCATTAGTTATTAACAAAGATGATTTAAGACATAATATAAGAGTGATAAAAGACTTAGCAAAATTAGATATTCCAGATGATAATGGAAAGAGATACAAACTAATTGGTGTAGTTAAAGGAAATGGATATGGTTTAGGATTAATAGAGTATTCTAAATTTTTAATAGACAATCGGAATACTTACTCTTGCGGTAGCAACAACAGAGGAAGCAATAGCTTTAAGAAAAGCTGGAATTGAAGAAGATATACTTATGATGTCTTCAACAAGCATAAAAAAGGATTTAGAATTACTTATAGAAAATAATATAATTATAACAATTGGTTCAAAAGAAAGTGCAAATGTAGTTAAAGAGTTAAGCACAAAAACAAACAAAAAAATAAGAGCACATATAAAAATAGATACAGGATTTGGGAGATATGGATTTTTATATAGTGATGTAAAAGAAATAGTAGATAATATAAAAAGTTTATCTAATATATCAATAGAAGGAATTTACTCACATTTTTCACTTGCATATTATAAAAACGATAAATGGACAATAGAACAATTTAATAGATTTTTAAGTGTAATAGAAACTTTAAAATTAAATGATATAAATATAGAAACTTATCATATATGTAATTCACCAGCATTTTTGAACTATTCTAAAATGCATTTAAATGGGGCAAGAATAGGATCAGCTTTTTTAGGAAGAGTACATTCAGAAAATAATGTAGGACTTAAAAAAATAGGACAATTAAAAACTAATATAACAGAAATAAAAACAGTACCAAAAGGGTATAATATAGGATATTTAAATAGTTATAAAACAAAAAAAGAAACAAAAATTGCAATTATACAAGTAGGGTATATGGATGGATATAATATTTCTCAAAAAGAAGATATGTTTAGATTTGTAGACAAATTAAGAGAATTATCACACAGCATAAAAAGCTTTTTGAAAAAAACAAATTTAAAAGTTACAATAAATGACAAAAAATATAATATTATAGGCAAAGTTGGAATGTACCACATGGCAATAGATATAACTAATAGTAACATTAAGATAAATGATTTGGTATAT
Source organism: Clostridia bacterium (assembly GCA_017397545.1). GTDB lineage: Bacteria > Bacillota > Clostridia > TANB77 > CAG-508 > CAG-452. The sequence continues at coordinate 3,272 of JAFQIK010000001.1, read as the reverse complement.
TTAGATGTAAATCCTTTACATGTAGATGGTAATATTAGAAGGGAGTACGTGTAGATGGAACAAAGAAAAATGAATTTCTTTAAAAGAGTAAAAAATGCTGTTACTAATTTTGATGAATATAAAAATTTTTCAGAAGAAAAAGTATCTATTGCAGTAAAATATTTATTAAAAGTAGTACTAATATTTACAATAGCAATAACTATTGCATTATCAATCAAGCTTGTGGAAGAAACAAATAAGGCAATCCAAATATTTAAAAATGAGTTTCCAGAATTTAAATTTGAAAATAATACCTTGATTTTGGAAGGAGATAATAAGCAATTTATAAAAGGACATGAAACAGGTCTGTTTGGAATAATAGTAGATAGCGAAAAAGAAAATTTAAGCGAAATAGAACAGGCTAATGAATATGAAACAGTAATTGCATTATTAAAAAATAAAATTATAATAAAGAATGTAAGTAATATAGAAAGTGCAATAACATATGAACAAATAAGTCAAAAGTATGATTTAACAAATTTAAATAAACAAAGTGTAATAGATATTGTTTCAAGTAATTTAATGACAAAAATATATATTATAGCAATTTCAGTTGCATTATTATATTTATTTATTATTTGTTTTATGAAAATACTAATAGACGTATTATTGTTATCTCTAATAGGATTTTTATTAAGCAAGATAGTAGGTGTAAAATTTAAATATAAATCAATATTTAGTATGAGTGTATATGCATTAACTCTTTCTATTATACTTTATTTAGTATATATTGTAGTAAATTTATTTACAGGATTTGAAATTATTTATTTTGATGTAGCATACGATGCAATAGCATATATTTATATTATTACAGCAATGCTTATGATAAAATCAGATTTAGTAAAACAACAAATTGAAGTTGGTAAGATAGTAGAAGAACAGAAAAAAATAAGAGAAGAGAAAGAGCAGGAAGAAAATAAAGAAAAAGACAAAGAAAAAGAAGAACAAAAACAAGATAATAAGGACAAAGAAAACAAAAAAGAAAAGAATAAAAAAGATAAAGAGCAAGAAGAAGGAACACCAGAAGGAAGCAAGGCCTAAAAATGTAGGGGCGGGCCTTGTGTCCGCCCAAGGAAATATAACAAAACCAATTGCAAATTGTAGGGGCCGATGCCCACATCGGCCCGTTTCGCAATAAAATTATTCGGGTCGATGTGGGCATCGACCCCTACAACATTTAAAGGAGAGAGAATTAAATGAAAGACAAGCCAAAGGATAAAAACAAATTATATTATTCAATATTAGCAATAGTATCTATTGCATTAGTAATTATAGGAGTATTAGTTTTTAACAATCAAAATGCTACAGATAAAGAAGAATTAGATTTAGCATATACAGAATTAATTAAAAAAATAGATAATAAAGAAGTAGAAAAAATAGAAATGACAGTTGGAAGTACTTCTGTAAAAGTTAAATTAAAAGGAGTAGAAGAGGAAAAACAAGCAATAGTTCCAAGTACACAAGCATTTATAGAATTAGTACAAGAACAAGTTAAAAACGGAAATGAAATAGAATTAATACAAAATCCAGTAAGTGTATTTTTAAGAATATCAGAAACATTAGTAGCATTTTTACCAACAATAATAATGGTTCTGCTATTTGTAATGATTTTTAAAATGCAAGGATTAGGAGATAAAGGAAAAGTATATGATGCTACAAGTAGTGAAAATACACATACAACATTTTCTGATGTAGCAGGATTAGATGAAGAAAAAAGCGAGCTAATAGAAATAGTAGATTTCTTAAAAGAGCCAAAGAAATTTAAGGAAATGGGAGCAAAAATTCCAAAAGGTATTTTACTTTGCGGAAAACCTGGAACAGGTAAAACATTAATTGCAAAAGCAATAGCTGGAGAAGCAGGAGTTCCATTTATATCAATGAGTGGATCAGAATTTATAGAAATGTTTGCAGGACTTGGGGCATCAAGAGTAAGAAAATTATTTGAAAGAGCAAAAAAAATATCACCATGTATAGTGTTTATAGATGAAATAGACGCAATAGGAGCAAGAAGAACAAGTGCATCAGGAGCAGAAAGCGAAAATAATCAAACATTAAATCAATTGTTAGTAGAAATGGATGGATTTGATACAAATGAAACAGTAATAGTACTTGCTGCAACAAACAGGCCAGAAATGCTTGATAAAGCACTATTAAGACCAGGAAGATTTGATAGACAAATTACAATAGCTGCACCAGATGCAAAAGGAAGAGAAGAAATTTTAAAAATACATTCAAAAGACAAAAAATTTGCAGGCAATATAGATTTAAAAGATATTGCAAATGATACAGCTGGATTTACAGGTGCAGAGCTTGCAAATGTATTAAACGAAGCAGCAATAATAGCAACAATAAAAAACCACAAAAAAATACAAATGGAAGATTTGGATGATGCAGTAAAAAAAGTAACAGTAGGATTAGAAAAACATAGTAGAGTAATATCAGACAAAGATAAACGTTTAACAGCATATCATGAAGCGGGACATGCAATAGTAAGCAAATTTTTAGAAACACAAATGGATGTAAAAGAAGTATCAATAATTCCAAGAGGACTTGCTGGTGGATATACAATGTATAAAACAAACGAAGACAAATACTATATATCAAAAACAGAAATGGAAGAAAAACTAATAGCTTTGCTTGGAGGAAGAGCAGCAGAAAAAATAGCATTAAATGATATATCAACAGGAGCAAGCAATGATATAGAAGTAGCAACACAGATAGCAAAAGATATGGTAACAGTATATGGAATGAGTGACAACATTGGTCCAATATATTTAAAACAAAAAGATCCATATGAAAGACAAATGTTTGGAGAAAATATAGATGATGCAGTAGGACTAGAAGTAAAAGGAATGATAGACATAGCATACAAAAAAGCACAAGAAATAATACTTGCACATATGGATAAATTACATGCAGTAGCCGAAAAGTTATTAGAAAAAGAAATAATCTCAGCAGAAGAATTTGAAACATTTTTTGAATAAATTATTCAAATATTAATTGCAAACGTCGTAGGGGCGATTTTAATCGCCCGCACTTCGGAGACATTGCTGAAAAAATCCCAAATGAAATCGCAAATATATTTACAATTATGTCAATAATTTTTGAATATTTCACTAAAAAATAGCTTTATTTTACTAGCAAATATTTCACCTATGTATAATCTTGTGCCTGAATATTAATCCGCTCGCCGCGGAGGCAGGCTCAAGATTTAATTTTTTTGTTTTAAATCC